>NZ_SSDM01000013.1:0-2018 GCF_004794375.1 Microbacterium sp. K35
CGCACGGGGGCTGTCGGCGTCCGACACCGGCAGTGCCAGGTCGAGCAGGGTGTCGCGCAGTTCCGCCCACGCGGCGGCCGCGTCGCCTCGGGCCGCGCGACGCATCCGCATCCGCCGCTCGATGAGCCGCACGATCCCGGGGAGCAGGAGCAGCACGACCACCCCGAGCGTCACGAGCGCGACCGGGGTCGGGTCGAGGCGGCGCAGCTCTCCGGATCCCGCGGACCCGGGGTCCGCGTCACCCCGGTCGACGTCGGGGCCTTGCGTCTCCTGCGTCTGCGGCGCCGTGGTCGGCGCGGGCTCCGTGATCCCGCCGGTCGCACCGCCCTGGGCCTCGCCCGCGCGGAACGCCGTCGGGACGCCGAGCGACGCGGTGGGCTCGAACGACACCCAGCCGATGCCGGGGAACAGGACTTCGGGCCAGGAGTGCAGCTGGTCGCTCGTCACGGAGAAGATCGACTCGTCTCCGCGCTTCTCGTCGGTGAGCGAACCGGGGAGGTACCCGACCACGATCCGCACCCGCATGTCGAGGCTCTCCGCCATCAGGGCGAACGCGCCGGCGAAGTGCACGCAGTACCCGGAGCGCTCCTCCAGGAAGCGGGCGACGGCGTCGGCGCCGGTGCCGTCGAAGCCCTCCTCCACCGGCGTCTCCAGCGAGTAGTCGAACTGCGCGCGGAACCAGTTCTGCAGCGCCACGAGCCGGTCGTAGTCGGTGTCCGCGTCGGCGGTCACCTCGGCCGCGAGCTCGCCGATGATCCCGGGCAGCTCGACGTCCTCGATGTCGGGATCCGCGAGCGGCGGGGCCGCGTCGACCGCACGGATCTGCTCGAGCGTCGGCGTGACGCGCGTGGAGCTCACGGTGTAGTCGTTGCCGGCGGCGTCGGACCGACGCGAGTACAGCGTGCGGTTCTCGGGGGCCACCCGCCACGACCCGTTCAATCCCGACACGTCGGTGGCGGGGTATGGCACCGGCAGCCAGGCGCTCGACATGCGCAGGATGCGGATGGACGTGGTGGCGTCCTCGGTCGCGACGCCCTCGCTCCACTCCGGCTCCCCGAAGCCGTCCGCCTGCGACTGCAGGTCGCCGCGGTCGGGCTGCCACACACGGCCGTCGAAGCGGGACAGCGTGGTCAGGCGCAGATAGGGCGCGGTGGCGGCGTCGGTGGCGAGGGTGAGCACCTCGACCGGGTTGGGCTGGCGCAGGTCGTCGCCGAGGCGCAGCGACGCGTCGACGGTCACGCCGACGCCGGTGCCGGCCATGGTGGGGGCGACGGGCAGCGCGGGCGTCACCACGAGCGCGGAGACGACGGCGGCCGCGCCGACCCCGACGGCGACCGACAGCGAGCTCCGGCGCGGAGAGGAGCCGTCGCGCTGCGCGGTGACCCGGAACAGCAGCAGCGCCGTGAGCGCGAGGGCCACGAACCAGGCGACGTTCGGGTCGCCGAAGGTCACGATCATCGGCACGGCGCCGATCACGCCGATCAGCACGGTGGCGAGCACGGCCGAGCGCTGGGCGACCAGGTGGTCGAGCAGGATCGCCACCACGGCGAAGCCCGTACCGAGGGCACCCGCCAGTGCGGGGGAGGCGTCGAGCGGCGCCGAGCCGAACACGATCTGCTCCCATGCGGCCGCCCCCAGGCCCTGGAACACCGCGAGGGTCGTCGCGGTGGGAACGACCCCCAGGATCGCGGTGTCGCCCGCGAGCAGCAGCGTGAGCACGGCGACCGCGACCGCGACCTGGGCGAGCAGCGCGCCGAGGTCGCCCAGTCCCGCGCGCCGGCGGCGGAGGAGGTGGCGGACGAGCATCCCGGTGCCCACCACGGCCACCACGATCAGCACGACCGTGAACGACCAGGCCCCCGGCGTGATCACCGAGGTGAACGGCCACAGGGCCACGAGCGCTCCGACCGCGGCGAGCACGCCCGTGGCGACGACGCGATCCGGTTCGTCGCGGTCGCGGTGCCACCGCGGCACGGTGCGCGGCGGCGGGGTCGCGGCGCACCGTGCCGCGGTGGCAC
>NZ_SSDM01000159.1:0-16772 GCF_004794375.1 Microbacterium sp. K35
CGCCCGTCGAGCGCTCGGCGAGCACCGCGAACGCGCGGTCCAGGTCGGCGATCAGGTCGTCCGCATTCTCGAGGCCGATCGACAGCCGCAGCACGTCGGCGGCGGGTCGTGCCTCCGGGGGCACCGGACGATGCGTGAGAGCGGCAGGGTGCTGGATCAGCGAGTCCACGCCCCCGAGCGACACGGCGTGCGTGAACAGCGAGGTCGCCGACGCCACCGCCGACGCCGCCGCGTACCCGCCCCGCATCCGCATCGCGATCATGGCGCCCGTGCCGCGCATCTGCCGGCCGAGGATCCCGCGGGGATCCCCGTCGAGCCCCGGGTAGAAGACCTCGGCGACCTCTGGTCGGTCGATCAGCCACTGCACGAGGCGGCGAGCAGTGTCCTGCTGCTGCCGCACGCGCACGGGCAGGGTCGTGAGCCCGCGGTGGAGGAGATATGCGCCGAGCGGGTGCAGCAGCCCCCCGGTCACCGCACGCACTCGGCGCAGCGCTTCTGCGGTCTCCTCGTCGCAGGCGACGACACCGGCGATGACGTCGCCGTGGCCGCCGAGGTACTTGGTGGCGCTGTGCAGCGACATCGCCGCGCCCAGGTCGATCGGGTTCTGCAGCACCGGGGTGGCGAACGTGTTGTCGACCACGACCGGGACGCCGCCGGCCTGGCGCACCACGTCGGCGATGTCGGCGATGTCGAGCGTGGGGTTGGCGGGCGTCTCGACGACCACGAGCCCGGTGTCGGGACGGATCGACGCGGCGACCTCCTCGGGGCGGCAGTACGTGGTGTCGACGCCGAGCAGCCCCGAGCCCAGCAGGTGGTCGGTGCCGCCGTACAGCGGACGGACCGCGACCACGTGGCGGGTGCCCGTCGCACCGGTGCGGGCGAGGATCACCGCGGTCATGGCGGCCATGCCCGACGCGAACGCGACCGCGGCCTCCGCGTGCTCGAGCTCGGCGAGGGCCTCCTCGAAGCGCGCGACCGTGGGGTTCCAGAGTCGGGCGTAGACCATGCTGCCGTCGGCGGGCGGACGGCCCCCGGTGGCCATGGCCTCGTACGAGTCGCCCCCGCGCTCGACATCGGGCAGCGGGTTGGTGGTGGACAGGTCGATCGGCAGCGCGTGGACGCCGAGCCCCTCCAGGTCGGAGCGGCCGCTGTGGACGGCGATCGTGTCGGGATGCAGCGGTGCGGTCATGCCTCCACGTTGCCGGAAACGTGAGAGAATCGCCGGAATTCGACAGCATCCGCGGGAACGGAGGCCTCATTCGATATTCTGTGCAACATGCGGCGGGTGGGAGGGCGGCACCTTGGCGAAAGCGCAACTCGACGAGACCGATCTGGAGCTGCTCGCGGCGCTGACCCGCGACGCGGAGATCACGAACAAGGCTCTCGCGCATCGGCTGGGGTTGGCCGAGTCCACGTGCGCGCACCGCGTGCGGGCACTGCGCGAGCGCGGCATCATCCGCGACACCCGTGTGCGGGTCGACGGCGCGGCGCTCGGATACCCGCTGCAGGCGATCATCAAGGTGCGCCTCGCCAATCACACCGGGCCGAAGGTGACGGCGCTCTTCGACGCCCTCGTCGCGGTGCCCCGCGTGCTGCAGGTGTTCCACGTCGCGGGCGTCGACGACTTCCTGGTGCACGTCGCGGTGGAGGATGCGACGGCGCTCCGCGACATCGTGCTGGAACACATCACGATCCACCCGGTCGTGCGCGGCACCGAGACCCAGCTCGTGTTCGAGCTCCGCGACGGCACCGGCCTGCTCCCCCGCTAGCTCAGCGGCGCGGGGCGTGCCGTCCGGCGGGCCGACGCGGAAAGATGGAGTGCACGCCAGCAAAGGAGCACCATGAGCCGCAGTGCCACCGCCGCCACGAACGCCGTCCGCGAGATGCGCGACTTCCTGTTCGAGCACGCCACGGACTATGCCGCCGCGCGGGCGGGATTCGCGTGGCCGCAGGTCGACGAATTCAACTTCGCCCTGGAGTGGTTCGACGTGGTGGCCGCCGAGAATCCGCAGCGCCCCGCCGTGCAGATCGTCGACGCCGACCTTCGCCTGCGGTCGTGGACGTACGGCGAGCTCTCCGCCCGCTCCGACCAGGTCGCGTCCTGGCTCACGGGGCTCGGCATCCGCCGCGGCGACCACGTGATCGTGATGCTCAACAACACGATCGAGCTGTGGGAGGTGATGCTGGCGATCACCAAGATCGGGGCGGTGTCGATCCCGACGTCCACGCTGCTGTCGGCCACCGACCTCGCCTATCGCGTGGAGCACGGCCGCGCCAGCGCCGTCGTCACCCTCGGGACTCTCGCCGAACGGGTCGACGGTCTCGGCCCCGACATCCTCCGCATCGGCGTCGGCGAGGCCCCGCCCGCCTGGGCCCGCTACGCCGACTCCGCCGCCGCGCCCGCCGCGTTCGAGCCGGACGGCCCGACCCCCGCGTCCGACACCGCACTGCTGTACTTCACCTCGGGCACCACGAACCGGCCGAAGCTCGTGCAGCACACCCACGTCTCGTATCCGGTCGGGCACCTGTCGACCATGTGGTGGCTCGGGGTCCGCCCCGACGACGTGCACCTCAACATCTCATCGCCCGGGTGGGCGAAGCACGCGTGGTCGAGCTTCTACTCGCCGTTCCTGGCCGAGGCCACCGTGTTCGTCTACGACTACGCCCGGTTCGACGCGAACACGCTCATGCAGGTCATGGACACCCACCACGTGTCGACCTTCTGCGCCCCGCCGACCGTGTGGCGCATGCTCATCCAGGCCGACCTGGGCCGCCTGACGCACCCTCCGCGCGAGCTGGTGGGCGCCGGCGAGCCCTTGAACCCCGAGGTCATCGACCGGGTGCGGGAGGCGTGGGGCGGCACCATCCGCGACGGTTTCGGCCAGACCGAGATGACGGCGTGCATCGGCAACTCCCCCGGGCAGCCGGTGAAGATCGGCTCGATGGGCCGCCCGTTGCCGGGATACCCGGTGGTGCTGCTCGACCCCGCCACGGGCGCGGTGGTCGAGCGGGAGGGCGAGATCGCGCTCGACCTGTCGCGCGCGCCGCTCGGACTCATGGCGGGGTACTACAACGACCCGGAGAAGACGGCGGAGTCACGCGCCGGCGGCTACCACCACACGGGCGACATCGCGGTGCGCGACGACGACGGCTACCTCACCTACATCGGGCGCTCCGACGACGTGTTCAAGGCCTCGGACTACAAGATCTCGCCGTTCGAGCTCGAGTCGGTGCTCCTGGAGCACGAGCTCGTGGTCGAGGCGGCCGTGATCCCCAGCCCCGACCCGACGCGGCTCGCGGTGCCGAAGGCGTACGTGTGCCTGACCGCGGATGCGGCGGACGAGACGGCCGCGGCGCGATCCGTGTTCGCGTACGCGCACGAGCGCCTGTCGTCGCACCTGTGGGTGCGGATCATCGAGTTCGTGCCGGAGCTGCCGAAGACCATCTCGGGCAAGATCCGTCGCGTGGAGCTGCGGGCGCGCGAGGCCGAGCGCGTCGCGTCGGGCGACGACTCACGGCAGCACCGCGACCGCGACTACCGCTGAGCGCTCAGGAGACGACGGCGACGGGCGACGTGGGCGTCGACGACGTCGCCGCCTTGACCACCGCGGCGACCTTCGGCGTCCCGGTCTTCGCGGGAGCCGCGGCCACCGGAAGCGCCTCGGCCGGCGCCTCGCTGCGGCGCGTCAGCCCCGCGGCGCCCACCATGCCGCGCACGACGCCGCCGATCGTGAGCATCAGCACGAGTGCGGAGCCCGAGATGATCAGCGCCAGCCACTGGCTGCCGAAAGACGCGGTGACGCTCAGCAGCGCCCCGACGATCCAGACCCCGACGGCCCCGCCGGTGAGACCACCGGCACCCCGCGCGATCGCGATCCCGGCGACGATCGCGCAGATCACGGCGATCGCCGCGCCCACGTATCCGATCGGAATCAGGACCGCTGCCAGCTCGCTGGCCACCCTCAATGTCGTCATGTTGACCCCCCGGTCTGCGGAATTCCCGCATTCTCGACACTAGAAGTGTGTCCCCTCCGGGCCATCCGTCTCAAGTCCGATCCGCATCATCCTCCAGAGGGATATATCGGCTGGATCGGCAACGCACACGAACGCCCCGCGGCCCTGGCGAGGACCGCGGGGCGCTCCGGAGGCATGCGGTCAGCGGCGAACGGGCCAGCGCAGGCGCCGAGGGCGCACGACCCGCACCGCTTGCGTGACCACGGCGTCGACGACCATCGAGCCGTCGGTGGGCCCGACGATCGCGATCGCCGAGGTCTCGGTCGCCTCGGCCGGAGCGACCGGGAGCTTCGCGAGACCGCGGTGGGCACGGACGTACGCGGGCACCAGCAGCAGGATCGCCCCGACCCAGGCGAGCGGGTTGCTGAGCGCGACGCCGTCGAAGCCGATCATGGCCCCGAGCACCACGGCCGCCCCGACGCGCATCACCAGCTCGATCACGCCCGTCACGGTCGGCACGAGCGTGTGCCCGAGCCCCTGGAGCGCACCGCGGAGCACGAACAGCATGCCCAGTGCCCAGTAGCCGCAGCCGTTGATGATGAGCATCCGGTGCGCCATGTCGACCACGCCGTCGGAGCCCTCTCCGACGAACAGCCGCACCATGGGAGCGCCGAACGCGATGAGCAGTCCGCCGAGCACGATCGCGGCGGCCACCGCCATCCACGTCGCCTCGACCACGCCGCGGCGGATGCGGTCGGGCCGCCGTCCGCCGTGGTTCTGCGCCGCATACATCGACACGGCGAGCCCGAGCGACGAGAGCAGGGCGACCGCGAGGCTGTCCACGCGCGAGGCCGTGGTGTACGCCGCCACCGCGTCGGCGCCGAGGGTGTTCAGTGCCACCTGCACCGTGAGCGTCCCGATCGCGATGATCGACGCCTGGAAGCCCATCGGCAGGCCGAGACGCAGATGCTCCGCGATGTCGGAGCCGGTGATGCGCCAGTCGGCGCGGCGCAGGTGCAGCATCGGCAGGCGGCGCCGCACGAACTCCAGGCACAGGATCACCGACACGGCCTGCGCGACCACGGTCGCCAGGGCGGCCCCCGCGACGCCCCACTCCAGCGGCCCCACCATCAGGACGACGAGCCCCACGTTGAGCGCGCACGACACCGTGAGGAACACCAGCGGGGTCTTGGAGTCGCCGATCGCGCGGATGATCGCGGAGAGGTAGTTGAAGAACATTGTCGCGCCCGCGCCGAGGAAGCTGATCTGCGTGAACACCGTCGCCTCGGGCATGAGCTCGGACGGGGTCTGCAGCAGCGCCAGGATCGGCCCGGCGATGAGCGGCGCGACCACGGTGAGGATGACGCTGGTGATGCCGCTCAGCAGCACCCCGGTCGCGACCGAGCGGCGCACGGCGGCATCGTCTCGGGCGCCGAAGGCCTGGGCGACCGGGATCGCGAAGCCGCTCGTCAGGCCCCACGCGAACCCGAGCAGCAGGAACAGGAGGCTGCCGGTCGCGCCGACCGCCGCGAGCGACTGGACGCCGAGGTGGCGCCCGACCACGATCGCGTCGGCGAACTGGTACAGCTGCTGCACGACGTTGCCGAGCAGGAGGGGGATCGAGAAGGCGAGGATGACACGCCACGGACGGCCCGTGGTGAGGGTGGTGGCCATGAAGAGCGGCTCGCAGAAGACGAAGGGCGGATCGGGGAGCGACCAGTTTATCGAATCGTTTCGGGACGAGGGAACACCGGGGGGCGGAATGCCGGAGCTTCTCTGCCGATTTCGGGCGAGCGCACCGCGGTGGTTACTCTGCATCAGTCGCCGGCACGCGAGTGTCGCGGCGTGTCGACGAAGACCGGAGGAGACAGCGTGACGAAGGAAGACACGGGGGCGATCAACAGCACGGGGGCCACCGCCGATGCGGGGAGCGAGCAGCACCTGCGGCGGGCACTGAGCAACCGGCACATCCAGCTGCTGGCCATCGGCGGCGCCATCGGCACCGGCCTGTTCATGGGAAGCGGCAAGACGATCTCGGTCGCCGGGCCCTCGGTGATCTTCGTCTACATGATCATCGGGTTCATGCTGTTCTTCGTCATGCGGGCGATGGGCGAGCTGCTGTTGTCGAACCTGAAGTACAAGTCGTTCAGCGACTTCGCCAGCGACCTGCTCGGCCCGTGGGCCGGGTTCTTCACGGGCTGGACCTACTGGTTCTGCTGGGTGGTGACGGGCGTCGCCGACGTGATCGCGATCGCCGGGTACACGGATGCGCTCATCCCCGGCATCCCGCTGTGGATCCCCGGCCTGCTGGTCGTGGTGATCCTGCTCGCGCTGAACCTGCCGACCGTCGCCGCGTTCGGCGAGATGGAGTTCTGGTTCGCGCTCATCAAGATCGTGGCGATCGTGGCGCTCATCGCGACGGGTCTGGTGATGGTGTTCACCGGCTTCCAGCACGACGCCGGCACCGCGAGCTTCTCGAACCTGTGGGAGCACGGCGGCATGTTCCCGCACGGGTTCATGGGCTTCGTCGCGGGCTTCCAGATCGCGGTGTTCGCGTTCGTCGGGATCGAACTCGTGGGCACCGCCGCCGCCGAGACCAAAGACCCGAAGCGCAACCTCCCGAAAGCGATCAACGCGATCCCGATCCGCGTGCTGCTGTTCTACGTCGGCGCGCTGATCGTGCTGATGGCGGTCACCCCGTGGACCGAGTACGTGGCCGGGGAGAGCCCGTTCATCGCGATGTTCGCCCTCGCCGGCCTCGGCATCGCCGCGACCGTCGTCAACCTCGTGGTGCTCACCTCGGCCATGTCGAGCGCGAACTCGGGCATCTACTCGACCTCGCGCATGGTGTTCGGCCTCGCGCAGGACGGCGATGCGCCGCGAATGTTCGCCCGCCTGTCGAAGCGCCGCGTGCCGCAGAACGCCCTGTTCCTCTCCTGCATCCTGCTGCTGTCGGGCGTGGTGCTGCTCTATGCGGGCAAGGACATCGGCACCGCGTTCGACATGGTGACCACGGTGTCGGCGGTGTGCTTCATGTTCGTGTGGACGATCTTCCTGTGCAGCTACCTGAAGTACCGGCGCACCCGTCCGGAGAAGGCCGCGGCCTCGGCGTTCAAGATGCCCGGCGGCGTGTTCATGGTGTTCGTGGTGCTCGCCTTCTTCGTCTTCATCCTGTGGGCGCTCACCACCCAGCCCGACACGCTGACGGCCCTCCTGGTCACGCCGATCTGGTTCGCGATCCTCATCGTCGCGTGGGTGTTCGTGCGCAAGTCGCCCCATCACATCGCCCGGCACGAGGCGCACATCGCCTACCTGCGCGACGAGAGCATCGACGCACACTAGACGCACGCGACTGCGCAGAATCGGCGGGCCCCAGGGAGGGGAGCCCGCCGATTCGCGTGTGACGCCGCGGTTCTGAGGAGTTGCGGCGAGGTCAGACGCTCGCGGTGGCGGACACGGGTGCCGCGACGGGTCGCGCGGCGGGCAGGCACTTGCGCAGAGCGAGGAACAGCAGCACCATCCCGGCCGTGAGCAGCATGTGGCCCAGTCCGGCGATGCCCGCGATCATCTTGGACGACTCCAGGCCGAGCACCGTCAGGGAGCCGTGCCACAGCAGCATGGCCGAAGTGAGCACGAGTCCGGCGGTGTAGAGCCAGAAGAACCAGCCGAACAGGCGGCTCGCGGAGAGCGTGAACGCCCGCTCCAGCAGCAGCACGATCAGGTAGACCACGAAGCCCAGCACCAGCAGGTGGGTGTGCACGAGCCCGAGCTGCGTCGGGGCGCCCTCGGGGAAGTCATTGAGCTTGGTGAACTCGCGGTAGAAGAGGCCGGAGGCGACCCCGGCGAGCATGGAGGCGAACGCGGCGTAGAAGAGTCGGCGCATGGGTGTTCCTTTCGGGTCACCCCCAGCCTCCGTCGGGCCGGGAATCCGCGGATCCATCGAACGGTGGAGATGCGGGGCTCAGATCACGCCCGTCTCGCGCGCGATCGCCACGGCCTTGGCGCGACTGTCCGCGCCGAGCTTCTCGAACACGTGCACGAGGTGGGTCTTGACCGTGGCCTCCGTCACGAACAGGGTCTTCGCGATCTCGCGGTTCGAGGCGCCCGTGGCGAGCAGCCGCAGCACGTCGAGCTCCCGGTCGGTCAGACGCACCCGGGGTGCCCGCAGCACCTGGCCGACGCGCTCGCTGAGCTCCGGCGTGAGGACGAGCCCGCCCGACGCGGCCGCACGCACCGCACGCACGATGTCGTCCGGGGCGATGTCCTTCAGCAGGTAGCCCGCGGCGCCCGCCTCGACCGCCCCGAGGATCTCGGCGTCGCGGTCGAACGTGGTCAGGATGAGCACGGCGGGGGCGGGGTCCTGCGCACGCAAAGCCGCCGTGGTCTGCACGCCGTCCATGCCCGCGCCCAGCCGCAGGTCGCACAGCACGACGTCGGGGTGCAGGTGCCGCGCGAGGGCGACCGCCTCCTCCCCCGACGCCGCCTCGCCCACGACCTCCACGTCGTCGCGGTGGTCGAACAGCGACCGCACCCCCGCGCGGACGATGGGGTGGTCGTCGACGAGCAGCACCCGCACCGCGGTCACCGCAGCGCTCCCGTCTCCCGAGGGCCCGCGGTCCGCAGCGGCACGTGCGCCGAGAGGGCCGTCCCGTCGCCCGGGGCGCTCTCCACGTCGAGGCCTCCGCCGAGCTCCCGCAGCCGCGCCCGCATCGAGCGCAACCCGTAGCCGCCGCCCGCCCCCGACGTGCCGCGCGCATCCCACCGGGACGCGTCGAAACCCGCCCCGTCGTCTACGATGTCGAGCCGCACGGCGTCGCCCGCATCCGCCAGGGTCACCACGACGCGGGAGGCGCCGGCGTGCGTGCGGACGTTCGCGAGGGCCGACTGCGCCGTCCGCAGCAGCGCGATCTCGGCGTCGATGCCCAGCGGCGGCAGCTCGTCGTCGGCGTGCAGGGTCGTGTCGATGCCGGTCTCGTCCGACAGGCGGTCGAGCATCCGCGCGAGGGCGTCGGCGAGCGCGGTGGACTCCAGCTCCGCGGGCATCAGGTCGTTCACGATGCGCCGCGCGTCGGCCAGCCCCTCGGCTGCGAGCGCACCGATCTGCTCGAGCGCCCTGGTGCGCTGTTCCTGGTTGTCGCCCGCGAGCGCCGCGCGCGACAGCATCCCCACCGACGACAGGCTCTGCGCGACGGTGTCGTGCAGGTCGCGCGACACCCTGGTGCGTTCGGCGCTCGCCCCCGACTCGCGCTGCATGCGGGCGAGCTCGTCCTGCACCGCGGCCATCTCCTCCTGCGTGGCCACGAGCGAGGCGATCAGCCGCCGTCGCTCCCGGCCGTCGCGCACCAGCACGAGGTAGCCCCGGGAGATGCCGAGCGCGAAGACCCCGCCCACGAGAGGACCGATCACGTTGGCGTACGTCGTCTCTCCGGTGTGCACGACCGGGGCGAGGATCACCACCGCGAGCACGAGCACGCTGAGGGGCACCGCCCACCGCAGCGGCAGGATGAACCCGGCGAGCAGCCACAGCGCGAACGCCAGCCACACGAACTCCGGCGACACGACCACGGCCCCGAGCCAGATGAGGGTGAGGCCGAGCAGCCACCAGGTCGCGAGGCGCCGGTCGGCCGTGCGCTCGCCGAGCAGCAGCCCGCCGCCGTACCACCCGAGGAACACCAGTCCGAGGGCGAGCACCCACGGCAGCGGCACGCCGTCGATCGCCGCCCTGACCACGCCGACCCCGAGCAGCACCGCGGTGATGACCGCCTGACCCACGCGGATCGAGCCCACCAGTGTCGCCCACGACCACCGACCGGTGCCGGGGCGCGGTGCGGGCTCTGGCGACGACATGCTCACATTCTTCCCCCGACGGCCCGCCCGTGCGTCCATCGTTCGACGGAGGCGGCGGACGACCTCGGTATCGTGAGGCCGTGACCGCCGCCCACCCCTACCCCGCGACGATCGCGGCCCCGGTGGAGCACGAGCTCGTGATCCGCAAGTCGCGCTTCCTGACGCTGGTCGCGCCCGTGGCGTCGGTAGCCGACGCGGAGACCGTGATCGCGGCCGTGCGCAAGCGCGCGTGGGACGCGAACCACAACTGCACGGCCATGGTCACGGGGCTGCGCGGCGATCAGGCCCGCTCCTCCGACGACGGCGAGCCGTCGGGCACCGCGGGAGTGCCGATGCTGGAGGTGCTGCGCCGGCGGGAACTGACCGACGTGGTCGCGGTCGTGACGCGCTACTTCGGCGGGGTGAAGCTCGGGGCGGGCGGGCTCGTGCGCGCGTACGGCTCCGCGGTGTCGGAGGCCCTCGACCGCGCGGCGCTCGTGCACCGACGGGCGTTGACCCAGACCACGGTCGAGGTGCCCCACGCCGACGCCGGGCGCTACGACAACCTGCTGCGGGAGTGGGCGCAGCAGCACGGCGCGACCCTCGGCACGCCGCACTACGGAGAGGCCGCGCGCCTGGAGCTGTGGGTTCCTGCGGAGGAGCTGCCGCGACTGTCCGACGACCTCGCCGCCGCGTCGGCCGGAGCCGTGCGCCTCGAGACCGGCGTCGAGCGCGTGGTCGACGTGCCCGCCTGACCGGCACTCCCGGCGGGCGCATACGCGCGGCGGCTATCCTGGACGCCGCGGTCGCGGAAGGAGAGCGATGTTCGACAGTCCGCTCTCGGCCTCGCCGTACGAGATCCTCGAGGTCGACCCGTCCGTCGACGACGCGGAGCTGCGCCGGGCCTACCGCCTCCGCCTCCGCCAGACGCACCCCGACACGGGCGGCGACGCCGCGGTGTTCATCCAGGTGCAGCGGGCGTGGGAGCTGATCGGCACGGCGGAGGGTCGCGCGGCCTACGACCGCCGCACGGGCGTGACCGACGACGGCGCCGAGTGGAGCGGCTGGCGACCGCAGACCGCGCGCACCGACACCCGTCCGCGGGCGCGGTCGTACGGACAGCCCGGCGGATGGCGCCGCGAGCGCTACCTCACGCTCATCCGGGAGTGGGCGGGCCACGGGGTGGAGGTGCCCGACCCGTACGCGCCGGCTCTCGTGCGGGCCGCGCCGCGGGAGCTGCGGCGCATGCTGGCCGACGCCCTCGCGGAGGAGGCGACCGCGCGCACGGTGTCCGACCTCGGGATGGGCTTCACCGTGTGGCACGACGTCGCGGCCGGGCAGACGCCCGACGACAAGCTCGACCACGTGGTGCTCAGTCCCTCGGGCCTGTACGGCATCATGTCGGAGGACTTCGGCGGGGTGGTGGGCTTCCGCCGCGGCGAGATCACCGGCCCGAGCCTGGGCACCAGGGCTCCGGTGACGGCGGCGCTCGGCCGGATGCGTCAGGTGGCGAAGGCCGCGAAGGTCAGGTTCGGCGGCGCGATCGTGGTGCTGCCGGACGACGATCTGGCGCAGGCGGTGACCCCGCTCGGCAGCACCCGCGGGGTTCCGGTCGTGGTGGTGCGGCGCAGTGCGCTGGCGATGGTGCTGCGCCAGGGGGTGCCGGGGGCCAGGGCGATCGGCGGCAACGAGCTGTTCGACGTGCGCACGCGCCTGCAGCAGACCGTCCGGTTCGTCTGACCCTCCGCTCGTCCGCGATCCCGCTCTTGACGCCTTTCGTCAAACCGGTTTACACTCGTCAAACCGGTTCACGCGCCCGAGTGAGCCCGACACCCGCGAGGAGGCGGCATGGGCCGCACCACGATCGCCGACGTCGCCCGCGAGGCCGGCGTCACCAAGGCCACCGTGTCGCACGCGCTCAGCGGCAACCGCCCCATCTCCGAGGAGACCAGGGCGAAGGTGCTCGCCGCGGCCCGCAAGCTCGACTGGGCTCCGAGCCAGAGCGCCAGAGCCCTCGCCACGCGCCGCGCCAACGCGATCGCCGTCGTCCTCGCGCGCGACCCCGAGGTCATCGCGAACGACTCGTTCTTCCCCGCGTTCATCGCCGGGGTCGAGTCGGTGCTCGCCGAGACCGAGACCGCGCTCGTGCTCCAGGTGGTGCAGGGTCGCGAGGCCGAGGAGCGCGCGTACCGCACGCTCGCCCGCGGCCGGGCCGACGGCGCGCTGCTGCTCGACCTGCGCACCGACGACTGGCGCGTGCCCTTCCTCGACGAGCTCGGGCTGCCCACCGTGCTGGTCGGCGCCTACGACCAGCCCAGCCCGTTCTCGTGCGTGCGCACCGACGACGCCGCGCCGATGCGCGAGATCCTCGACCGGCTCCGCGCCGCAGGGCACACCCGCATCGCCCATGTGTCCGGCCCGCTCGACTACGTGCACTCGGCCGCCCGTGCCGCCGCCTACACCGAGGCCGCGGGCTCCGACGAGCTGCTGCGCGAGGGCGACTTCACCGCCTCGAGCGGGCGCGACGTGACCGAGGAACTGCTCGCGCTGCCCGACCGCCCCACGGCGATCCTCTACTCGAACGACACCATGGCCATCGCCGGGCTCTCCCTCGCCCGCTCGCAGGGTCTCGCCATCCCCCGCGACCTGGCCATCTCCGGCTTCGACGACGACCACCTCTCCGCCCACCTCTCCCCCGCGCTCACGAGCGTGTCGTCCGATCCGGCCGCCCGGGGCCGCGCGGCCGCCCGGCTGCTGCAGGAGAGCATCCTCGGCGCCGAACCGCGCACCGAGGTCGTGGACTGCAACGTCGTGCACTTCCGGGAGAGCACCGGCTCCTGAGCCCCCCGCACCACCCATCGCGTCAAGGAGGACACCATGAAGAAGATCCGCGCAGCAGCACTCGTGGGCGCCGTCGCGCTCGTCGTCACCGGATGCTCGTCCGGCGGCGGAGGCGGCGAAGGCTCCGCCGAGGGCACCGGCCCCATCGACATCTGGCTGTCGAACAACGAGCAGGAGGTCGCCTGGGGTCAGGCGGTCGTCGACGCTTGGAACGAGGAGCACCCCGACGAGAAGGTCACCGCGCAGGAGATCCCGGCAGGCTCGTCCTCGGAGGAGGCCATCACCGCGGCGATCACCGCCGGGACCGCCCCGTGCCTGGTCTACAACGTCGCGCCGGCGGCCGTGTCGGGCTGGGTCAAGCAGGGCGGCCTGGTCGACCTCAGCTCGATGGACGGCGGCAGCGACTACATCACCGAGCGCAGCGGCGACGTCGAGCCCTACGCCACGGACGGCAAGTACTACCAGCTGCCGTGGAAGTCGAACCCGGTCATGGTCATGTACAACAAGACCCTGTTCCAGGCCGCCGGGCTCGACCCCGAGGACCCGCAGATGAACACGTACGACGCGTTCCTGGAGGGGGCGCGCGCCATCGTCGACTCGGGCGTGCAGAGCGCCATCTGGCCCGCGCCGACGAGCGAGTTCTACCAGCCGTGGTTCGACTTCTATCCGCTGTACCTCGCCGAGACCGACGGCACCATGCTCGTGGAGGACGGCAAGGCCACGTTCGACTCGGACGACGGCAAGACCGTGGCCGACTTCTGGGCCACCGTGTACGAGGAGAAGCTCGCGCCGAACGAGGCGGCGACCGACGACGCGATGTCTGCCGGCACCACGGCCATGCAGCTCGCCGGCCCCTGGGCCATCCCGTCGTACGCCGAGACGGTCGACGTGGGCTTCATGCCCGTGCCGACCAGCGACGGCCGCGAAAACCCCACCACGTTCGCCGACTCCAAGAGCGTGTCGATGTTCACCGCCTGCGAGAACCAGGCGACCGCGTGGGAGTTCCTGAAGTTCTCCACGAGCGAGGAGGCCGACGGCCAGCTGCTCGAGGCGACCGGCCAGATGCCGATGCGCACGGACCTCACCGACACGTACGCCGACTACTTCTCCGCCAACCCGGACTATGTGGCGTTCGCGGAGCAGGCGGAGAACACGGCCGACGTGCCCAGCATCCCGAACTCGGTGGAGGCCTGGCAGGCGTTCCGCGACGAGTACTCGTCCGCGGTGATCTTCGCGAAGGAGTCGACCTCCGACTTCCTGAAGAACGCCGCCGCGAAGGTCGACGAGCTCGTCGCCGAGTGACATGACCACCGACAACCGACGGCTGCGCACCCGGTGGCTGGGTGCGCAGCCGATCGGCGGCCTCTTCGCGCTGCCGTACCTCGTGTTCGTGATCGCGATCTTCGCGTATCCGCTCGGTTTCGCGGTCTACATCGCCTTCCACGACTACTTCTTCACCGCGCCGGGCGCCGAAGTCGACCGTCCCTTCGTCGGCTTCGACAACTTCGTCACGGTGCTCACCGACCCGCGCGTGCTCGGAGCGTTCCGCAACACCCTCGTGTTCCTGGTGATCAACGTGCCGCTCACGGCGGTGCTGGCGCTCGTGCTCGCAGCCGCCCTGAACACCGGCATCCGCTGGGTGGCCGCGTACCGCGTGGCCTTCTACGTGCCGTACCTCACCGCGAGCGTCTCGCTGGTGGGCGTGTGGATGCTGCTGTTCTCGGGCAACGGGCTCGTCAACACGATCCTGGGGCCGCTCGCGCCCGACCCGTCGTGGCTCGTGAACAGCGCGCTGGCCATGCCGATGATCGCGCTCTACGTCACCTGGAAGCAGCTCGGCTTCTACATCCTGCTGTACCTGGCGGCGCTGCAGAACGTGCCGAAGGAGCTGTACGAGTCGGCGGAGACCGACGGCGCCGGCGCCCTCGCCCGGTTCTGGAACGTGACCGTCCCCGGCGTGCGCAGTGCGACCACGCTCGTGCTGATCCTCTCGATCATCACCGGGGCGAACCTCTTCACCGAGCCGTACCTGCTCACCAACGGCGGCGGGCCGGACGGCGCGTCCACCACGCCGGTGCTGCTCATCTACCAGCTGGGCATCCAGCAGCAGAACCCCGACACCGCGGCCGCGATCGGCATGATCCTGGTGGTGCTCGTGGGGATGCTGTCGCTGGCCGCCAACCGCGCGACGAGGGAGCGATGATGCGCCGGAAGAACACCCTGCCCCGCGTGCTGAGCGTGATCGCGCTCACGATCGCGGCGATCGGCTTCGCCTTCCCGTTCTACTTCATGCTGGTCGGCGCGTTCCAGGAGAACCCGACGAACTCGCCCAGCCAGCTCATCCCCACGGGCGGGTGGACGGTCGACAACTTCGTCGCGATCGACTCGCGCATCGACCTGGTCGGCTCGCTCGTCAACTCGATGATCTTCACGCTCGGCGTGCTGCTGGGCACCGTCGTGTTCGGCCTGCTCGCCGGCTATGCGATCGCCCGGCTCGACTTCCGCGGCCGCGGCGTGATCTGGGTGCTGATGCTGCTCGTGCAGATGGTGCCGTTCCAGCTGCTGATGATCCCGCTGTACGTGCAGATCACGCGCAACTACGGTCTGGGCGACTCGTATCTGGGCATGATCCTGCCGTTCCTCATCAACACGACCGCGGTGTTCATCTTCGTGCAGTTCTTCCGGGCGCTGCCCACGGAGATCTTCGAAGCCGCGCGCATCGACGGCGCGGGCGAGATCCGCCTGCTCACCTCTGTCGCGATCCCGCTCATCCGCCCCGTGCTGGTGACCGTGGTGCTGGTCACCTTCATCGGCCCGTGGAACGAGTTCCTGTGGCCGTTCCTCATCACGAAGGACGCGTCGCTGCAGCCGCTCGCCGTGTCGCTCGCGAACTACATCTCCAACGTCGCGCAGTCCACGGCCAACCCGAACGGGGCGATCCTCGCGGGCGCCACGGCACTCGCATTCCCCGTCGTCATCCTGTTCATCGTCTTCCAGCGCTTCTTCAAGGCCACCGACCTCGGCGCGGCCGTCAAGGGCTAGCCAGAAAGGGCATCCATGTTCACCGGAGCATCCTTCCCCCTCGGTCCGTTCACCCCCTACGAGGGGAACCCGATCCTGCGTCCGCGCGGCGACAGCTGGGAGTCGGCGAACCTCTACAACCCGGCGGCCCTGGTCGACGGCGACGAGGTGCTGCTGCTGTACCGCGCGCACGCCGACGACATCGTGTCGCACATCGGGCTCGCCCGCTCCCGCGACGGGGTCACGTTCACGCGCGAGGACGCGCCGATCCTCTCCCCCGTCGAGGACTACGAGCGCTACGGCTGCGAGGATCCGCGCATCGCGCTGATCGACGGCACCTACTACCTCACCTACACCGGCTGGGACCGTCACAGCGCGCAGCTGTGCCTGGCGACCTCGACCGACCTGCGCACCTGGACCAGGCACGGCCCGCTGTTCGACGACTTCGACACCTTCAAGACCATGGACCCGCGCGGGTTCAACTGGTCGAAGGCCGGGGTGATCGTCCCGCAGAAGATGCACGGCAAGTGGTGGATGTACTTCGGCGAGGGCGGCATCTATTGGGCGACCAGCGACGACCTCCTCCACTGGACACCCGGCACCCCCGACACCGAGCCGATGTACACGCCCACGCCCGGCACCTGGGACGAGGCGCTGGTGGAGATCGGCACCTCGCCCGTGGTCACCGACAACGGGCTGCTGGTGATGCTCACCAACGGCGCCACACGCACGGTGCACGACGACGGCACGGTCGACGTCGACTACCGCTGCGGGCAGATCGCCATCGACCCGGACGAGCCGACGAAGGTCATCGCCCGGATGCAGGAGCCGTGGCTGCGCCCGCAGAGCTTCGAGGATCTGCACGGCCTGGTGTCGAACGTGACCTTCGTGGAGGGACTGGTGAAGTTCCACGGGAAGTGGTTCGCGTACTACGGCCAGTCCGACACGACCCTGGCCGTCGCGATCCACGACCCCGCGGAGCCGTGGGGCCGCGCGCTGCGCGAGGCCGAGGGCGAGGAGTGAGGCCATGGAGACCACGCGCCGCACCTTCCTGACGCTCGCCGCGACCACGTCCGCCCTGGCGCTGCCCATCCTGTCCACCTACGAGCAGTCCACCGAGTACGTCACCA
>NZ_SSDM01000160.1:0-1189 GCF_004794375.1 Microbacterium sp. K35
CCTCGCGGGCCGGGCGCGACGGTCGCCCAGCCCGCGAGGTCGGTCGTCGGGAAGCCGAGGGCGATCGCGAGGCGGCCGACCGCGTCTGCTCCGGCCTGCGGTCCCGCCCACGTGAGTCCCGGGTCGGCGAGCAGTGCCAGGGGCGTGCCGTGCAGAAGCTGCCAGGAGATCAACGGCCCGAACAGCACGGCCGTGGGCAGCGGGAGCCACAGCAGACGACCGGCGCCGCGGAACTGGGCCGTGCCGATCACGATGCCCAGCGTCACGAGCCACAGCAGAGCGAGCGCGGGGGCGAGCGAGGGCGCACAGGCGAGCACCGCGGCCAGCAGCAGCGAGGCGCTGCCCGCGGCACCCCACGAGCGGTGCGCGACGACCGCGGAGTGGAACAGCCACGGCAGCAGGAGGTGGGCGAGCACCGCGGCGGGGCGGCCGTCGACGAGCGCGGTGAGGAACGTGGGTGCCAGCGCCCAGGCGATCCCGGCGAAGATCCGCAGTCCGGCGCGATCGGTCACACGGGTCGCGGCGAACCACCCGCCGAGCACCGCCAGGGGCAGCGCCAGGATCCACAGCAGCACGAGGGTGAACGAGGGGCCGGCCGGCCACAGCGAGCCGAGCACCGCGACCACGGCGGCGAAGGGATCGGCGGGGCCGACCACGTCGACGCCCAGTCCGCGGGTGCCCCAGGCCGCGTCGCCCCACAGCGCCGCGACGGTCTGGCGCAGCGGCAGCAGGCCACCGCCCCCGATGGTCGGCCAGGCGAGCAGCGTGGTGAAGGAGGCGATGCCCACGACCAGGGCGGCCAGCACGACCCATGCGCCGCCGCCGGAGAAGAAGCGCAGCTCGCTCACCGCGCCGTGCTCGCTGCCGTGCCCGTCGTCGAGCCGTCGGCGCAGTTGCGCCGAGGTCACCCGGAGCGGGGCGATGCTGGCCCAGGAGGACGTGCGGAAGGCCCGGATGCGTGCGCGCGAGCGGGCGACGGCCCCGAATCGCAGCATCGCGGCCAGCGCGGCGCCCCACTCGGGCAGCACGGCCTCGGGTCGCTTGCCGATCAGGTGCGTGATCGACCGCCACAGCGCGAGCGGCAGCAGCGACAGCCAGTGCAGCGGCACGGCCGGAAGGGGCGCATAGGCCAGACGGCGGTGCAGCTGCGCGAGGCGCGTGACGTACGCGCGGCGGGAGCGCCCGGAGG
>NZ_SSDM01000161.1:0-30413 GCF_004794375.1 Microbacterium sp. K35
CAGCGCGGAGGGGACGGCCACCGGGCCGGTCGCCTCGGCGCTGCAGCGCGAGCGGGTGCGGTCGCACATCGAGACGGCGATCGCCGAGGGTGCGCGCGTGCTGACCGGCGGCCTCGATATCGTCGAACCGACGGCCGGCGGCGCCTACGTGCAGCCCACGATCTTCGCCGATGTGACACCCGACATGAGGATCTTCCACGAGGAGGTCTTCGGTCCGGTGCTCACGATCACTCCGTACGCCACGGTCGATGAGGCTGTCGACCTGGCGAACGACAGCGTGTACGGCCTGTCGGGCGGCGTGTGGTCGAGCGACCCTCGACGCGCCCTCGAGGTCGCGCTGCGCATGCGCACCGGCACCGTCGGCATCAACGGCGCCGGGCTCGACGTGGGGGCTCCCTTCGGGGGGTACAAGCAGTCGGGCGTCGGCCGGGAGTGCGGCGTGCACGGGTTCGAGGAGTTCCTCGAGCTGAAGTCGGTGATGGGCGCCGCCGCCCTTCTCGACGACCACTCGTGACCGGTAACAAACCCGAAACACCGCCGACACGAGGCAATAAAGAGCAATTCATAATATTCAATGAGTTGGAACCCGCCCGAGGGTTCCGTGAAGAGAGGACACCCATGAGACGCAGCATCGTAGCCGCGGTCGTCGGCGTGACGGCACTCGCCCTGACCGGCTGCGCCGGCGGGGGAGACGGGTCAGGAGGCGGAGCGGTCGAGAAGGCCACCATCGCCATCGCCGCCGACCCGGGTTCGCTCAACCCGATCACGAACGCGACGCAGGCGGGGCAGGAGGTCTCGGCCTACCTGTACGAGACCCTCATGTCGTTCGCCCACGGCAAGGACGCCGAGGGCCTGCTCGCCGAGAGCTGGACGGAGTCGACGACCGAGGTGTCGTTCGTGCTGAAGGAGGGGATCGTCTGCACGGACGGCTCCGAGCTCACCGCCTCCGACGTCAAGGCCTCGTTCGACTACGCCGCAGACCCCGAGACGGCATCGCCCTACTCCGGCGTCTACTTCCCCGCCGAGGGCCTGACCGTCGAGGCCGACGACGCCTCGCGCACCGTCACGTTCACCAGCGCGCAGTCGCAGAGCTTCCTGCTCAGCAACATCGGCCAGATGCCGGTCGTGTGCGCGGCCGGCATCGAGGACCCCGCGTCGCTCGACACCACCCCCGTCGGCACCGGCATCTACACGCTCGAGGACTCCTCGCCCGGGCAGACCTACACGCTCGCCCTGCGCGACGACTACACGTGGGGTCCCGGCGACGTCACGAGCGACACCGAGGGGCTGCCGAAGACCGTCGAGCTGGAGGTCGTCGACACCGAGCCCACGCGCGCGAACATGCTCCTGTCTTCCGAGATCAACGTCGCCGAGGTCGGCGGCACGGATCGCGACCGGCTGGAGAGCGGCGATCTGTTCACGATCGACGTGCCCGCCCGTCCCGGCCTGATGTTCTTCAACCAGTCGGAGGGACGCCCGACCAACGACCTGCTGGTGCGGGAGGGCATCGCCGGCGGCATCGACCGCGACGAGGTCGCCTCGGTCTCCACCGGTGGACGCGGCGAGCTGATGACCTCGCTCGTCTCCTCGTTCACCGCGGTGTGCGTCGGGGCGGATGCCACCACGTCGCTGATCGGCTTCGACGCCGACGCGGCGGCCGCATCGCTCGACGAGGCCGGCTGGACCGTGGGCGCCGACGGCGTGCGGGAGAAGGACGGCGCGAAGCTGGAGCTCACCTTCGTCTACCCGTCCACCGAGGCGCAGTCGGTCGTGGCCGGCATCGAGCTCATCCAGCAGCAGCTGGGCGAGATCGGCGTCGAGGTCACTCCGGCACCGTCGTCGTCGTACACCGACGTCATCTTCCAGGGCGGCGACTGGGACCTCATCTGGGCCCCGATCTCCACCACGCTGCCCTCCACCTGGGCCGGCATCCTCTCGGGTCCGTTCCCCCCGGACGGCGGCAACTGGACGTACAACACCAACCAGGAGTTCTTCGACCTGACGGCCGAGGCGCAGCAGCTGGCCGGCGAGGACAGCTGCGACGCGTGGACCGCCGCGCAGGCCTCGGCGATCGGTAACCTCGAGGTGATGCCGTTCGCGGAGTCCACGAGCACGCTGTACGGAGCGGGCGTGGAGTTCGAGGTCACCACCAACGGACTGCTGATCCCGACGAGCCTCCGAGGCTAGGAGCCGCATGCTGGACCACGCGTCCGCCAGGACGGACACCGTGGCGGTGTTTCTTCGGAAGCGCCGCCACGGCAACCCCTGGCTGAGATTCCTCCTCCGCCGCGCGCTGCGCATGCTGGTGGCGATGTTCGTGATCATCGCGGTCGCGTTCTTCGTGCTCAGGGCATCCGGCGGCGACCCCGTGCGCGCCGCACTCGGCGCGACGGCCGACGAGGCCGTGGTCCAGGCCCGGCGCGATCAGCTGGGTCTCAACGACCCGCTGATCGTGCAGTTCTGGAACTATCTCACCGGCATCCTCCAGGGTGATCTGGGCTCGTCCCTCATCACCGGACGGTCGGTGTCGGAGCTCGTGCAGAACCGTCTCCCGGCCACCCTGGAGCTCGCCGGCATCTCGTTCGTGATCGTGCTGCTGGTGGCCGTGCCCGTGGGCCTCGGCATCGCGATCCTCACGCAGGGCAACCGACGCCGCGGCGTCGAGGTGACGTTCACCGGCATCACCGGCGTGATCGCCGCGATCCCGGAGTACCTCCTGGGCGTGGCACTGGTCGTGATCTTCGCGGTGGGGCTGCACTGGTTCCCCGTGGCCGGACGCTCGGGCCCCGCGTCGTACGTGCTGCCGGTGCTGGCCATGACGGTCGCCTCGTGGGCGTCGCTGTCGCGCATCGCCCGCGTCGAGGCGCTGAACACGCTGTCCGACGACTACGTGCGCACGGCCCGCTCCAAGCGCATCCCCGCGGCGTGGGTGTACTTCCGCCACGCGCTGCCCAACATGCTCACCGCCACGCTGACGATCGGCGGCACGCTGCTGTCGACCATGGTCGCCTCCAGCGTGCTCGTGGAGAAGGTGTTCAACTGGCCGGGTCTGGGCTCGGCGTTCGTCGACGCCATCGCCACGAAGGACTACGGCATCGTGCAGGGTCTCGCGCTCGTGTACGCGGCCATCATCCTCGTCATCACCCTCGCGGTCGACATCGTGCTGTCGCTCCTCGACCGGCGCACCACCCTCCTGGAGACGACCTGATGCGCTCGATCCTCACCTTCCTGCGCAACCCGCTCGGCGCGATCAGCACCGTCATGGTGCTCGTGCTGGTGTTCCTCGCGCTGTTCGCCCCGGAGATCTGGGGCGCGCAGGCGAACCAGACCGACACGTCGGCGCTGCTGCAGGGACCCAGCGCCGCGCACCCGCTCGGTACCGACGGCCTCGGGCGCGACCTCCTGCTCCGCACGGTCGTCGCCGCACGGCTGTCGCTGGGGATGGCGCTGATCGCCACCGTCATCGGCCTCGTCTTCGGTCTGCTGCTCGGTGCCCTCCCGTCGGTGCTCGGACCGCGGGTGCAGCGCCTGTTCAGCTCCGTCATCAGCACATGGCTGGCGTTCCCGGTGCTGCTGGTGGCGATGCTGACCGTGATCCTGCTCGGGCCCAGCTCGTCGTCCGCCGTGATCGCGCTCGGCCTCACGATGGTGCCGTCGTTCGCCCGCCTCGCCCAGACGCTGTCGTCGCGCGTCGGCGGATCGGAGTACCTGGCGGCGGCGCGCATGATGGGCGTCTCGCGCGGACGGCAGTTCACGCGCTACGTGCTGCCGAACATCGCCGAACCCATCATCGTCAACGTCACCCTGTCGATCGGCGGCGGCCTGCTCGCGCTCTCCAGCCTCAGCTTCCTCGGCGTCGGCGTGCAGCCGCCGGACTACGACTGGGGCCGCATGCTCAGCGAGGCGTTCGACCAGGTGTACACCAACCCGACCGCGGTGGTCGGCCCCGGAGTCGCCGTCGTGTTCGCCGGCGTGGCGTTCGGCACGCTGGGCGAGTCGCTCGCCGCGCACCTGCGCAGCCACGGCAAGGGCAGCGTGCTCTCCCGGCGCAAGCTGGGCTCCGCGCCGCGCGTCGAGGCCCGCGAGCGGGTGGCCGACGACGCGCTGCTCGTGGTCGACGGCCTGTCGGTCTCGTTCCCCTCGCCGTCCGGCTGGGTCCGTCCTGTGCAGGACGTCTCGTTCTCGGTCGCACCGGGGGAGATCGTCGGCGTCGTCGGCGAGTCCGGCAGCGGCAAGTCGGTGGCGCTGATGGCGGTCGCCCAGCTGTCCGCCGCGGGCGCCGCCGTGACCGCGCAGGAGTTGCGCTTCGACGGCGACGACGTGCTCGACCTGCCGCCCGCCGTGATGAAGAAGCGGCTCGGCACGAAGATCGGCGTCGTGTTCCAGGATTCGCTCACGGCGCTCAACCCGGCGCTGCGCGTGGGCACGCAGCTCGCCGAGATCCCGCGTTTCCACGCCAGGGATGCCCGTGGCGCCGCACATCAGAAGGCCGTCGCCGCGCTGAAGGACGTCGCGATCGACGAGCCGGAGCGGCGCTCCCGGCAGTTCCCGCACGAGTACTCGGGCGGCATGCGGCAGCGCGCGCTCATCGCGATGTCGCAGATCGGCAAGCCGCGACTCATCATCGCCGACGAGCCCACCACGGCCCTCGACGTCACGGTGCAGCAGCGTGTGCTCGCGCTGCTCCGCCGCGAGTGCGAGGAGACCGGGGCGGCCGCGATCGTGGTGTCGCACGACATCGCCGTGCTCGCCGAGCTGTGCCAGCGCATCCTGGTGATGTACGCGGGACGCATCGTGGAGGACGTGGATGTGCGCCTGCTCGCGACGCCCGAGAAGCTCGCGCACCCCTACACGCGTGCGCTCGCCGAGTCGCTGCCCGACCTCGACACCGATCGCACCCAGCCGCTCGCGACGATCCCCGGCGAGCCGCCGGACCTCTCGCTGCCGCTCGTGGGCTGCGGGTTCGCTCCGCGCTGCCCGTTCGCGACCGAGCAGTGCCGCGCGGTCACCCCGGAGCCGGTGGCCCACGGTCACGGCGGTCGCGTGGCCTGCTGGCACCCGCAGGACGGCGTGCCGATCGAGGGCATCCTCGGGGAGCCGGTCGTGCTCACCGGGTCGCAGACCACGCAGACCACGCAGGAGGTGCGCTGATGGCCGAGCTCGTCGTCGACGATCTGGTGGTGACCTTCGGGCACGGCGACTCGTCGTTCAACGCCGTGGACGGCGTGTCGCTCACGGTGCCGCACGGCAGCATCGTCGGACTGGTCGGGGAGTCCGGCTCGGGCAAGTCCACCATCGCGCGCGTCATCGCCGGTCTCCAGCCGGCCACGGCCGGACGCCTGCTGCTCGACGGCGAGGAGCTGCGACCGGCGACCGGGCGGCAGCGCCTCGCGCGCGCCCGCGACGTGCAGATGATCTTCCAGGACCCGTACTCCTCGCTGAATCCGCGCATGACCATCGGCGACACGCTCGACGAGGCGCTCGCGCTGCACGGCAGCGGCAACGCCAAGGCGCGCGCCGACGGCGTGAAGGAGCTGTTGCGGCTGGTGCGCCTGAAGCCGGGCACGGTCGACCAGTATCCGTCTCAGCTGTCCGGCGGCATGCGGCAGCGCGTCGCGATCGCCCGCTGTCTGGCCGTGAAGCCGCGGCTCATCATCGCCGACGAGATCACGTCGGCGCTCGATGCGTCGGTGCAGGGTGCCGTGCTGAACCTGGTGCGCGATCTGCAGCGCGAGCTGGAGCTGTCGGTGCTGTTCATCACCCACAACCTCGCCGCCGTGCGGTACATCGCCGACACCACGGCCGTGATGCGCAAGGGGCGGATCGTCGAGCACGGCGACGCGGACGAGATCGTGTCGAATCCGCAGCACGCCTACACGCAGTCCCTCGTCGCCGCGATCCCGCGCATCCAGAACGCCGGCACCGACCACCTCCTGCACGCGATCGGACACTGATGACCCTGCTCCACCCCACCACCGGTCTGCGCGACGACGCCCGCGATCTGCTCCCCGGTCTGGTCGGCCTGCGCCGCGCGATCCACGCCGATCCGGAGCTCGGGCTCGAACTGCCGCGCACGCAGCGGCGGATCCTCGATGCGCTCGAGCCGCTGGGCGTCGAGGTGACCCTCGGCGCGGGACTGAGCTCGATCGCCGCCGTCATCCGCGGCGCGCATCCCGGCCCGACCGTGCTGCTGCGCGCCGACATGGACGCACTGCCGCTCACCGAGGAGACCGGTCTCGACTATGCCGCCACCGGGGAGCGCATGCACGCGTGCGGACACGACCTGCACGTGGCGGGTCTCGTCGGCGCGGCGCAGCTGCTCGCCGCCCGTCGCGACGAACTGCACGGCGACGTGCTCCTGATGTTCCAGCCGGGCGAGGAGCTCGGCGACGGTGCCACCCGCATGCTGGCCGAGGGACTGCTCGACGTCACCGGCTCGCGGCCGGTGGCCGCGTTCGGCATCCACGTGGTCCCCGGTGAGTTCGGGGTGTTCTCCACGCGACCCGGTGCGCTGATGGCGGGCGCGATCGAGGTGGAGGTCACGATCACCGGGTCCGGGGGACACGCGTCGGCCCCGCACCTCACGCGTGACCCCGTGCCGGTGGCCGCGGAGCTCGTGACGGCGCTGCAGGCGTTCGTCACGCGGCGCTTCGACGTGTTTGACCCGGTGGTGCTGAGCGTCACACAGCTGCACGCCGGCGGACCCGCCCGCAACATCATCTCCGAGACGGCGTCGCTCGTGGCGTCGGTGCGCGTGCTCTCGCACGAGAACAGCGCCCGCGTGCAGACCGAGATCCCCGCCCTGGTGCAGGAGATCGCGGCGGCGCACGACTGCACGGTCGAGGTCGACGTCACCATCCTGTGCGCGCCCACCGTGAACGACCCGCAGGCCGTCGCGCACGTGCGCAGCACCCTGAGCGGCCTGTTCGGCGAGGAGCAGGTGTGGGAGACCGCACACCCCGTGATGGGGTCGGAGGACTTCTCGTTCGTGCTGGAGCAGGTGCCGGGCGCGTTCCTGTTCCTGCGCGCCACCCCCGCCGAGGTCGACCTGGAGACGGCGTCCCCGAACCACTCGCCGACCGTCGTGTTCGACGACGCGGTGCTCGCGGATCAGGCCGCGGCGCTCGCCGCCCTCGCCCTCGGCCGCCTCAGCGCCTGAGACCTGCCTCAGGCCGTCAGGAACGCGCGGAGGTCGGCGTTCAGCTGCGCCGCGACCGCCGGGTCGCTGTACATCATGTGCCCGGCCCGGTACCAGTGCGAGGTGGTGCGTTCGCGGGGCAGGCCGAAGTGCCGCAGCAGATGGTCGGCGGCCCCCACGGTGGTCAGCGCGTCGTACACGCCCGTGCCGAGGAAGAGCCGCGCGTGCGGGTTCTGCTTCATCCACCGCGAGAGCCGCGCCGGGTAGGGGTAGGTGTGGAACGGCGACGGTCGGCCGTAGGTGGGGAACGCGGCGCCGCCCTGCTCCTGCCAGTCCCAGTCACGGCCGGCCTCCGTGTCGACGACCCGGTACGGTCGCGCGGAGTCGTCGCCGAAAACGTCGAGCCGCAGACGCGACAGCCCGGTGACGTAGCGCGGGGAGAGCGCGGTGTCGGCGGGGTCGTGGCCGAGCTCGCCGACACGGCGGTCGGCGGCGGGGGCACGGTAGCGACTGTCCGTGACGCCCAGCACCTGGCCCTCGAGCAGCCGTTCGCGGAAGTCGGTCTTGCTGATCCACAGTCGGTCGCGCACGAGCTCGTCGGCGGGGAGGCCGATCATGGCGGACAACCGCGCGGCGACCGCGTCCCGGTCGCCCGCCGGCAGCTCGTCGCCCTGCAGCATGGCCGCGGCCAGGTCGCCGCGCGCGAAGTCGAGGGCGTCCGCGATGGCGCCCTCGACCGTGGCGTGCCCGCGCGACCCGGCGCCGTGGTACCAGGCGGTGGCGGCCTTGTAGGGCAGGTTGGCGAGGGCTCCGATGATGCTCCCCGGCCGGTCCTGCGTCTCCTGGATGTTCACCGCCTGACCGAGCAGCGCGATCCCGGCCAGGGGCGCCGTGTCCATGCTGTGCGGGTTCGTCGCCAGGAACGCCGCGCGCAGCGTGCCGTAGCTCTCGCCGAGGAAGTACGTGGGCGCGTCCCAGCGGCCGTGCCGGTCGCGCCAGTCGCCGATCGCGACGGCGACCGCGTCGGCGTCGCCCTCCACGGTGCGGAAGAGCGAGCGGTCGGCGTCGTCCGCGAACGTGCCGAAGCCGGTGCCCGGTGCGTCGAGGAACACGAGGTCGGCGACGTCGAGGATGCTCGACGGGCTCTCCTCGATGCCGTACGGCGGCTGTCCGGCGTCGCCCGGGTGCACCGGGACGCGCGCCCGCCACGGTCCGATGCCGCTCAGGTGCAGGTAGATCGACGAGACGCCGGGCCCGCCGTTGGTGAGGAACAGCACCGGCCGGCCGGGTGCGTCGACCGTATAGCTGAACGCCGACAGCGTGCCCTGCGGCGTGCCGTCGGAGCGCCGCAGCGGCAGCTCCTCCACCCGCGCGACGTACTCCCGCTCTCCGAGTCGGCCCGTCGTCTCGCGTGCGCTCATCAGCGCGCGGTGGCGTCGCGGTAGAAGTCGTCGAGGTCGCTCTTCATGCGCACGACGGCATCTTCGTCCACGAACGTCATGTGGCCGGACTCGTAGAACGTGAAGCGGATGTTGTCGCGCAGCGCGGGGGCGAGGTACAGGTGCGCCACGTCGACCTCCGGCCCGAAGAACGGGGTCGCGAGGTCGTAGTACCCGCCCATCACGAACACGCGGAGGTTCGGGTTGCGCCGCACCGCCGCCGACAGGTCGAGCGACACGTCGGGCACGAGCTGGGGGGCGTCGACGCCCGGCGCCTTGTGCTTCCAGTCCCAGGCCCGCGAGATGGGCATGTTGTGCAGGTGCCGGTAGTGCAGGTCGCTGGTGTAGCCGATGTCGTCGACGAGGTGCGCGCGGTAGGTCGACAGGTGCGCGCTGTTCACCCCGGCGGTGGCGGCGTCGTCGGTGGCGGGGTCGTGCGAGCCGCCGCCCACCACGTACTGGTGCTCGGCGGTGAAGCGGGTGTCGAAGCGGCCGATCACGCGACCCTCGTCGGCGAGCAGCGCGTAGCGGTACTGCTCCATGCCGATGCGGAAGTGGTGCTTCTTCAGGTAGTCGGCATCGAGACCGACGAGGGCGCTCAAGCGCGCGGCGACCTCGTCTTCGACCTCGGACGGGATCAGGTCGCCCTGCAGCAGGGCGGCCGCGAAGGGTCCCTGCGCGAAGGCCCTGGCCTCCACCAGGAACGGCTCCAGCTCGGTGTGCTCGGTGCGCGCCCTGCCGTGATACCAGGCGGTCGCGGCGAACGAGGGTAGCAGGTTGATGTACTCGCGCGGACCCCCGAGGTTGCTCTCGCCCCAGTTCAGCACGGTGGACAGCAGCACGACGCCGTTGAAGTCGAGGCCTTGGTTCTGCAGGCGGTGCACGAGGGATGCGGCGCGCGTGGTGCCGTACGACTCGCCGAACAGGAACCGCGGGGCGTTCCAGTTGTTCGTGAGGGTGAGCCACCGGGTGATCGCCTTCGCGAACGCGTCGACGTCCTGGTCGACGCCCCATACCTGCGCGGGCGCGGTGTCGCCCAGCAGTCGCGAGTAACCGGTGCCGGGGGCGTCGATGAAGACGAGGTCGGACTCGGTGAGCAGCGTGTGCGGGTTGTCGCCCCACGCGTAGGGAGCGGGTGGGGTCGCCTTCGGCGTGTTGGTGGGGGTGCGCTTGACGCCGAAGCCGCCGATGTTGAGCCACAGGCTGGCGGAGCCGGGTCCGCCGTTGAACAGGAAGGTCACCGGGCGCGGCGCAGCGCCCTCCTCGCGGTCGGCCACGTAGGACGTGTAGAAGACGCTGGCGAGCGGGGTGTGCTCGTCGTCGCGCACGATCACGGTGCCGGCGCCCGCCGTGTAGTCGAGTGTGCGTCCAACCGCCGTGATGCGGTGGCGGCGCGAGGTGAACGTCTCGGTCGCTGCGGTGTCGGCGGCGGGGGTCTGCTCGGTCACGGGGCTCCCTGGGAGGCTGGCAATGAGTGAATTGAATATATCTTAATCACTCGCTCGCGTGCCGCGCGAGGAAGTCGTACACCTCGTTGTCGTCCACGCCGGGGAAGGCGCCGCGGGGGAGCGGCGAGAACATGTGCGTGTGCACGCGGGCGCTCGGCCACGCCCGCCCCTGCCAGCGCTCGGTCAGCTCGGTCGAGGGGCGCCGGCAGCACGCCTCGTCGGGGCAGGTCGACACGGCGCGGTCGCTCGTCTCCCTGCCCCGCCACCAGCGGGCGTCGTCGAACGGCACGCCGACCGTGACGGAGAACTCGCCGTCGGTGGAGGAGCCGGTCTGGGTGGAGCACCAGAACGTCCCGGACGGGGTGTCGGTGTACTGGTGGTGCTCGACCGTGCGGTTCTGCTGCGTGAAGGCGGAGCGCGCCTGGAACTTGCGGCACACGCGCTGGCCCTCGACGGCGCCGGTGACGTCCATCGGCAGCGGCAGCCCGTCGTTCTCGTAGACGCGGGTGATGGCTCCGGTCGAGTCGACGCGCAGGAAGTGCAGCGACATGCCCAGGTGCTGCGTCATCAGGTTGGTCATCCGCATGCCGGCGGCCTCGTGCGTGACGCCGAAGCCGTCGCGGAAGTCCTCGACGGCGAGGTTGCGGTCCTTCTTCGCCTGCTGCAGGAAAGCGACGGCGGCGGTCTCGGGCATCAGGCAGCAGGCGGCGAAGTAGTTGATCTCCAGGCGCTGCTGCAGGAAGTCGGCGTAGTCGGTGGGCGGGGTGTGCCCGAGCAGGCGGTGGGCCATGGCCTGCAGTGCCATCGAGCGCAGGCCGTGTCCGCCGGGGATGGAGGCGGGCGGCAGATAGATGCGGCCGTTCTCGAGGTCGGTGACCGAGCGGGTGGAGTGCGGCAGGTCGTTGACGTAGATGAGCTCGAAGCCGAGCTTCTCCGCCATGATGCTCACGGTGCGGTGGGTGAGGGCCCCCTGCGTGTGCCCCGCCGCCTTGAGCTGTTTCTCGGCGAGCTTCTCGATCTCGGGCAGGTAGTTGTTCTGTGCGCGCATCCGCAGCCGCAGCTCGGTGTTCGCACGCCTGGCCTCCTCGGGGGTCGCGATCGCCTCGCGCTCCCTCCGCTGCAGCTCGTTGTGCAGCCCGAGGATCGACTCGATGGTCTCGTCGCTCATGCCCTTCGTGACGCGCACGGGAGCGACGCCGAGCTGGCGGAACACCGGGCTCTCCTGCGCGCGCTCCAGCTCGATCTCGAGCGCCGCACGGCGGTTGGGCGGCTCGCCGGAGATGAGGTCGGTGACCTCGGTGCCCGTGGCGTGCGCGATCGCCTGGAGCAGGGAGAGCTTGGGTTCGCGCTTGCCGTTCTCGATGAGGCTGAGCTGCGAGCCGGCGACCCCGACGACGGCGCCGAGCTCGTCGAGCGTGTACCCCTTCTGCAGGCGGTGGTGGCGGATGCGGTGACCGAGGGTCGTGAGGTGGAGTCCGGAGGGCGGCATGGTTTTGAGTGTAGCGAAAGAACATCGATTCTTTCGGCCCGATTTGTCCGAAAGTCGGGGTGGAGGCGGAAGAAGATAGGTGCAACGCCCCACACTTCTAAGGAGCAGTCATGGCCATGGCCGAAGTCATCACCCCCCGCACGTCTCCCGTCGCGACGATGCGCACGTTCGGCACGGCCCCCTCCTCCGACACCCCCGCGATGGCCGAGCTGCTCGCGTGGGTCGAAGAGATCCGGGCGCTCACCCAGCCCGACGCCGTGCACTGGGTCGACGGCTCCCGCGCCGAGAACGACTGGCTGCTGCGCGGGCTGGTCGACGAGGGCAAGCTCATCAAGCTCAACCCGGAGTGGCGTCCCGGCTCGTACCTCGCCCGCTCGCACCCGAGTGACGTCGCCCGCACCGAGGGGCGCACCTTCATCGCCTCGGAGCGCGAGGAGGACGCCGGTCCCACCAACAACTGGGCGGACCCCGCCGAGATGCGCGCCACCATGACCGAGATCTTCGCGGGCTCGATGCGCGGTCGCACGATGTACGTCGTCCCGTTCTCGATGGGTCGCGTCGGCGGACCGCTCTCGCACATCGGCGTGCAGATCACCGACAGCGCCTACGCGGTCGCCTCGATCGGCATCATGACCCGGGTGGGCGACGCCGTCACCCGCCAGATCGCGGAGGGGGCGCCGTGGGTCAAGACCGTCCACTCGGTGGGCGCTCCGCTGGCCGCGGGCGAGCCCGACGTCGAGTGGCCGTGCAACGACGAGAAGTACATCGTGCACTTCCCCGAGACGCTCGAGGTCTACTCGTACGGCTCGGGCTACGGCGGCAACGCGATCCTCGCGAAGAAGTGCTTCGCGCTGCGCATCGCCTCGGTGATCGCCCGCGACGAGGGCTGGCTCGCCGAGCACATGCTGCTCATCCGCGTGATCGATCCGCAGGGCACGGCCTACCACGTCGCTGCCGCGTTCCCCTCGGCGTGCGGCAAGACGAACCTCGCGATGCTGCGTCCGACGATCCCGGGATGGCGGGTCGAGACGCTCGGCGACGACATCGCCTGGATCCGTCCGGGCGAGGACGGGCGTCTGTGGGCCATCAACCCCGAGGCCGGCTTCTTCGGTGTCGCGCCGGGCACGGGCGAGTCCACCAACGTCACGGCCGTCGAGACGCTGTGGGGCAACACGATCTTCACGAACGTCGCGCTCCGGCCCGACGGCGACGTGTGGTGGGAGGGGCTGACCGACGAGGCGCCCGCGCACCTGATCGACTGGGAGGGCAACGACTGGACGCCCGACTCGGGTCGTCCGGCGGCGCACCCCAACTCGCGCTTCACGGTGTCGGCGGCGCAGTGCCCGCAGATCTCGGAGGACTGGGAGGAGGCCGTGCCGCTCGACGTGATCCTGTTCGGCGGGCGTCGTGCGAGCAACGTGCCGCTCGTGGTGGAGGCCACCGACTGGACGCACGGCGTGTTCCTCGGCTCGAACATCTCGTCCGAGCGCACCGCGGCGGCCGAGGGCACCGTGGGCGAGCTGCGCCGCGACCCGTTCGCGATGCTGCCGTTCTGCGGCTACAACATGGCCGATTACTTCGGGCACTGGCTGAAGGTCGGCCGCAGCGTGCGCTTCGACCGGGCGCCGCGCATCTTCCAGGTCAACTGGTTCCGCCGCGGTGCGGACGGCCGCTTCCTGTGGCCCGGCTTCGGCGACAACTCCCGCGTGGTCGATTGGATCATCCGCCGCATCTCGGGCGCCGTGCCCGCCGTCGACAGCCCCATCGGACGGCTGCCGCGTGCGGAGGATCTCAACCTCGACGGGCTCGACCTGCCGGCGGAAGACCTGGAGGAGCTCTTCTCGGTCGACCCGGAGGCGTGGAAGGTCGAGGCCGACCTGACCGAGGAGTTCTACGACACCTTCGGCGACCGCGTGCCCGCGGCGCTGCGCACCGAGCTGGCCTCGCTGCGCTACCGGCTCGCGAAGGCGTCGTAGCCCCCAGACCGGTGCCGGTTCGGGGGAGCCGGCACCTTCGGGCCCCCGTGGCCCCCAGACCCGCGAAGGCGGGGCGTCGGAGACGAACCCATGGCTGAGTGGTCTCCGGCACCCCGCCTTCGCGTTGCCCGTTCGAGTGCGGTCAGGCGAGGAGCTGGTGACGCGCGAGGTCGCGGTACAGCGGCGTCGACTCGACCAGCTCCGCGTGGGTGCCCTGGCCGACGACCGTGCCGTCCTGCAACACGACGATGAGGTCGCTGTCGACGACCGTCGACAGCCGGTGGGCGATCACGACGAGGGTGCGGTCGGTGGACGCCGCCTCGATGGCCTCGCGCATGCGCTGCTCGTTCACGCCGTCGAGCGACGACGTGGACTCGTCCAGCAGCAGGATCGGGGCGTCCGTGAGCAGTGCGCGCGCGATCGCGAGGCGCTGGCGCTCGCCGCCCGACAGCATCACGCCGTCCTCGCCGACCGGGGCGTCCACGCCGAGGGGGCTGCGTTCGAGCACGTCGCCGAGGTTCACGGCGCGCAGCACCCGCTCGCAGTCGGCGTCGCTGGCGTCGGGCGACGCGAGGCGCAGATTCTCGGCGAGGGTGCCGGCGAGGGTCGGGGCGTCCTGCTCGACGTAGCCGAACTGCGCGCGCAGCTCCTCCCGCGGGTAGGTGCGGGCGTCGTGGCCGTGTACGCGGATGGCGCCGCCCGTGGGGTCGTAGAAGCGCTCGATGAGCGACAGGATCGTGCTCTTGCCCGCGCCGCTCGGACCGACCAGCGCCACCCGGGCGCCGCGCGGCACCGCGAACGATACGCCGCGCAGCACCTCGTGATCGGCGGCCTCGGCGTCGGCGGGCACCGGCTCGGCGGAGTCGAGGTGAGCGTCGGCGAGCAGATCCTTGGCCGCCTGCGCCGCGGCCTGTCGTGCGGCCACGACGTTCGCGGGGTAGCGGAAGCGCACATCGCGGAACTCGATCGCGGGCGCCGTGGGGTCGTCGGCCTCGCGGGGGATCGAGGCGGCGGTGGCGGCGTCGTCCTGCGACTCGGTGGGCAGGTCGAGCACCTCCTGGATGCGGCCGAGCGCGCCGAGGGCCTGGTTCACCGAGGTGATCGCCCCGAACGTGGTCGCGAGCGGCATCACGAGCAGGAACAGGAACATGATGAACGCGATCAGCGAGGCGATCGTGATGGCGCCGGCGGCCACACGGAACCCGCCCACGCCCAGCACCACCAGGAGCGACAGCTGCAGGGCGATGCCCGAGACCGGCACCACGAGAGACGAGATCTTGGCGATGCGCACACCGATGCCGTAGGCCTCGGCGGCCCGGTCGGAGACGGCTGCGGTCTCGCGCTCGGTCGCCCCCGAGGCGCGGATGGTGCGGATCGAGCCCACGGCACGCTCGACGCCGGAGGCGAGTTCGCCCACCTTCTCCTGCTGGGCGGTCGACGCGGTGCGGATGCGGCCGCTGAGCGACACCACGACCACGACCGAGACGCCGATCACGACCACGATGAGCAGCAGCAGCACCGGATCGATCAGCAGCATCGCGACCAGGGCGCCCACGAACAGGACCGCGCTGCCGACCGCATCGGCGAGACCCTGCGTGAGCACGGCGTACAGCAGGGTGGTGTCGGTGCCGACGCGCGAGACGAGGTCGCCGGTGCGGCGGGCGTCGAACTCCGCGGTGGGCAGGTGCAGGATGCGCGCGATGAGCTTGCGCCGGCTGGAGTACACCACGGCCGTTCCGGTGCGCTGCAGCAGGTAGTGCTGGAAGCCGGAGATGATCGACGACACGATCACGAAGCCGACCAGCAGCCACACCAGGACTCCGATCGTGCCGTCGGTCTGCACGGCCTCGATGACCTGGCCGACCAGCACCGGCTGCACGAGCGAGGTCGCCGCGCCGATGACGCTGAGGATCGCGACGACGATGAGGGTGCGCTTGTGCTCGAACAGGAAGGGAAGGAGCTGACGGAAGGTGGCGCGAGGGCCGTCGGGCTGTGCGCCCCGGCGGCGTCGGCGTGCTGTCGCCGTGGTGGACATGCGGGACCTCGATCTGGAGAGGGGGGTACTTCGACCGTACTCGGGGGCCGGTCGCTTCCTATGCGGCTGCTGTATGCACTCAGTGGCGCCCGAAGCGGCGATGCGCGGCCTGCTTGGTCACGCCCAGGGCGCTGGCGATCGCCTGCCACGAGTAGCCGTCGTTGCGCGCGCGGCGCACCTGCGCCTCCTCGGCGCGAGCGATCTCGATGCGGAGCCCGGCCAGGCGGTGCAGCTCGGCGAGCGGCTCGCCGCCCTCGGCCTGGGCGATCGTGATCGTGTTCATCGGACACCTCCTGCGTCAATGATCATTGACGCGCACCACCGTTGTCAATCTCTGTTGACGCACGGTGTCCACAGATCGCGAACACTGCGCGTGCGCGCCACATGTGATCACGGGGGCATGGGCAGATCACCCGCCACCCGCTGCGCCGCCTGATCCCGCGCATCTGGACGCTGCGCGAGGAGGTCTCCGCATACGACGCCGGCTCCGTCGCGCCGGCGGAGGCGCTCGGCGTCCCGCTGCTCACGCTCGACCGCCGGCTGGCGAAGACCGCGGCGGGGTACTGCGACGTCGTCGTCCTCTGAGCGCTCCCGCGTGCGGACGGCGGCCCGGAGACGCGGAAACGGCCGCACCTCGCGGGGAGGGCGGCCGTTCCCGGGTGCGTCGTCGGGCGCTCAGAGCTCGGCGGAGGCCGCCAGCCCCAGGTCGTCCTCGTAGTCGTGGTCCTTCGTCTCCGGCGTGAAGATCAGCGCCACGAAGGTGAGCACGGCCATCGAGGAGAGGTACACGCCGACCAGCCACGGCTCGCCGCCGACCGCCGCCCACAGTGCCACGGCGATGAACGGGGCCACGGCCGCGCCGAGGATCGACGACACGTTGTAGGCGATCGCGGAGCCCGAGTAGCGCACGTTCGTCGGGAACAGCTCGGGCAGCAGCGCGCCCATCGGGCCGAACGTCGTGCCCATGAGCATGAACCCGAACACCAGGAACGCCTGCGTGAGCGCGCCCGTGAACTTCGGGTCGGCCTGGGGCAGCAGGAAGAGGTTGAACGACAGGCCGAACACCACGATGAGGCCCGTGACCCACAGCAGCAGCTTGCGGCGGCCGATGGCGTCGGCGATCGGACCCGACAGCAGCGTGAAGATGCCGAAGAACACCACGCCGATGATCTGCATCAGCACGAAGTCGGTGTAGCCGAAGCCGAGCCCCGGGTAGAACTGGGCCGCGAACGCCGTGGGGTCGAAGTCCTTGCCGGTCGCCTCCGCGGCGGCGCGGGCGGCGGCCGACGCGGTCTCCACGTCGGCGGCCTTGGTGCCGTACGTCAGGGTGAAGTTCGTCATCAGGTAGAACAGCACGTAGGTCGCCAGCATGATGAACGTGCCGAGGATCAGCTGCTTCCAGTGGTGGCGGAAGACGGTGGCCAGCGGCAGCTTGCGGATGGCGCCGGTCTTCTCCGCCTTCTTGAACGTGTCCGACTCGACCAGGCGCAGGCGCACCCACAGGCCGATGATGACCATGACGGCCGAGAACAGGAACGGCACCCGCCAGCCCCACGACAGGAACGCCTCCGACTTCAGCGCCGGGTCCTCGGGGTGGGGCAGGGCGAAGTTGATGGCGAGGAAGATGCCGTTCGCGATGATGAACCCGAGGGGCGCACCCAGCTGCGGGAACGACCCGTACCAGGCGCGCTTGCCCTTCGGGGCGTTCTCGGTCGCGACCAGCGCCGCGCCCGACCACTCGCCGCCGAGCGCGAAGCCCTGGGCGAGGCGCAGCACGAGAAGCAGCAGCGGCGCGACCCAGCTGATCTGCTGGAACGTGGGCAGCAGGCCGATCACGAAGGTCGCGATGCCCATCGTGAGCAGGGACGCGACGAGCGTCGCCTTGCGGCCGAACTTGTCGCCGAAGTGGCCGAACACGACTGCGCCGATCGGGCGGGCGACCATCGCGGCGCCGAACACGGCGAACGACGACAGCAGCGAGGCGGTGTCGTTGGTGCTGGGGAAGAAGAGCGTCGGGAACACCAGGACCGCTGCCGTCGCGTAGACGTAGAAGTCGTAGAACTCGATGGTGGTGCCGACGAGGCTCGCGGTGATGACGCGCGAGCGGGGATTCGCGGGGGCGGGGGCGCTGCTCATGGGGTCTCTTTCTCGGATGTCGCCGCTGGTATACCAGGGACCCGGGCGAGTCTACGCCTTCCTGGGAGTTGCCTGAACGCGGATGACGGCTCCCGGCCCCGGCCGTGCGCCGCCCCGTAGAGTCGGAGCACACGACGCGGAACGCACGACGCGGAGCATACGACGCGGGGGAGCCGATATGACGACGCGGATGCTGCTGCTGGCCGACACGCACGTGCCGAAGCGCGCCAAGCGACTGCCCGACGCCGTGCTGCGCGCGGTCGACGAGGCGGACGTCGTCGTGCACGCGGGCGACTGGGTCGACGAGGCCACGCTCGATCTCCTCGCCGACCGCTCCGCGGTGCTGCACGCCGTGTTCGGCAACAACGACGGCCCCGGTCTGCGCGGCCGGCTGCCCGAGGTCGCCCGGTTCCGGGTGGAGGACACGTCCGTCGCGGTGATCCACGAGACCGGGGGCGCGGCGGGGCGGGAGCGACGCATGGACGCGGCGTTCCCCGACGACGACCTCCTGGTGTTCGGGCACTCGCACATCCCGTGGGACACGGTGACCCCGCGCGGCCTGCGCCTGCTGAACCCGGGGTCGCCGACCGACCGCCGCCGTCAGCCCGTGTGCACCCTGATGACGGTCGTGATCGACGGCGCCGACATCGACGCGACCCTCGTGCCGCTCTCGTGAAAGAGCCTCCCGCCGCCTCCGGCCCCGAGGTCGTCGCGGAGCCGCTGGCCTACCGCGCACCGATGCGCTCGCGCGACGACGCGGTTCCCGACGGCGCCGGAGCCGAGCGCGGTCTCACGCGCGGCCTGGTGGGGATGGGAGGACGGCTGGAGCGGGTGCCCTCGTCGCCGGCAGAGGCGCTGTCGGCGGTGGACGCCCGCTGGGGCGAGCGCGCCGCCCGGCGCCTCGAGCGCTTCGTGGCGCTGCCCGAAGGCACCTTCGTCTGGACCCGCGACGGAGACGGCCTGCTCTGGCTCGGACGGCTCGACGGCCCGTGGTGGTACGACGGTTCGGCGGAGGCCGCGGCGGTCGACCTCGTGCACGTGCGGTCGTGCTCGTGGCTTCCTGCCCCCGTGGGCCCGGCCGTGGCTCCCGCCGCCGTCACCGCGACGTTCGCCCGGGGCGGCCGCAACGGTCAGCGCATCGGGACGCCGGGAGCGGGTGCGGCGACCGCGGCGGTGTGGGAGCGCATGGTCGGCGGATGATCCTCGCGGTCGCTCAGACCGCGGAGGTGCGGGGTCAGCGCCAGACGGGTCAGCGCCGGATGGCGGGTCAGCGCCAGATGACGGGTCAGCGCCAGATGACGGCCATGCCGGCGTTGGCCAGCGCGAGGATGCCGATGAGCCAGAACACGGCAGAGGGCACCGCCTCGCCGCGCTTCTGCCGCGCGGAGCCGATGCCCAGGAGCGCACCGATCACGAGGAGCACCACGAGCTTCACGCCGATCTTGACGTAGTTCAGGTCGTACTCGATGCCCCACGGAGCGGCCAGCGCCAGTCCGGCGACACCGGCGATCAGCAGGCCGTAGTCCATCAGCCGGGTGATCTGCCGCTTGCCGCCGAACGCCTGGGCCGCCCAGGCGCCGAACAGCACCGCGAAGCCGATGAGGTGGACGAACACGACGATGTGGCGCAGGATCTCCATGCCCCTCACCGTACGTGAGGGGGGTACTGCGCCGCTAGCAAGGCCGCCCTGACCTCAGCCGCGCAGCTCCCGGATCACGAGGGCCGTGCGCAGCGCAGCGTCCGCCGCCTCCGCGCCCTTGTCCTCCTTCGAGCCCTCGAGACCCGCGCGGTCCAGGCCCTGCTTCTCGTCGTCGAGGGTCAGCAGGCCGAAGCCGACCGGTCGCCCTGCGTCGAGCGACACCCGGGTGAGACCGTCGGTGGCCGCGGCGGACACGTACTCGAAGTGGGGGGTGCCCCCGCGGATGATCACGCCGAGCGCGACCACCGCATCGGCACCTCCGGCGAACGCGGCCTGCGCGGCCACCGCGAGCTCGAACGAGCCAGGCACCCGCACGAGCGTGTGCGACGCCTGCGCCTCGTCGAGCACCCGCTGCGCGCCCGCGATCAGTCCGTTCGAGATGGTCTCGTGCCACGTACCGGCGATCACGACGACCTTCAGTCCCCGCCCGTCGATGCTCCCGGTCTTCGGTGCTCCTGCGCCGCTCATTCCTCGTCCTTCCCGGCCGCGAGGGCCTGGGCGAGCTCTGCCTCGCCGATGATGTGACCCATCCGGTCACGCTTGGTCTCCAGGTACTGGTGGTTGTTCGGGCCGACGCCCACGATCAGCGGCACCTGCTCCACCACGTCGAGCCCGAGCTCGCGCAGCTGGTTCACCTTGTCGGTGTTGTTGGTCAGCAGACGCACCTTCGACACGCCGAGGTCGGCGAGGATGCCGGCCGCGGCGGCGTAGTCGCGCGCATCGGCGGGCAGCCCGAGCGCGAGGTTCGCATCGACCGTGTCGAGGCCGTCCTCCTGCAGGCTGTAGGCGCGGAGCTTGTTGATCAGCCCGATGCCGCGCCCCTCGTGCCCGCGCATGTAGACCACGACCCCGCCGTCCTGCTCGATCGCGTCGAGCGCGGCGTCGAGCTGCGGGCCGCACTCGCACTTCAGCGACCCGAACGCCTCGCCCGTCAGGCACTCGGAGTGCACGCGCACGAGGGCGGTCTCGCTCAGCTCGCCCGACACGACCGCGATGTGGTCGGTGCCGGTCACGCGATCCTTGTAGGCGAGGAACCGGAACGAGCCGTGCTCGGTGGGCACGGTCGCGTCGGCGCGCAGGCTCACCCGGCGACCGCGGTGCGCGGCCGGCGTCGCCCCCGCGGGGTCGATCTCGTTGAGGTGGGCGATGAGCTGCTCGATCGTGATCACGGGCACACCGTCACGCGCGCCCAGCTCGATCAGTCCCGGCAGCCGCATCATGCTGCCGTCCTCCGCCACGACTTCGGCGATCGCGCCGACCGGTCGCAGACCCGCGAGCTTCATCAGCTCGACGGCGGCCTCGGTGTGGCCGCTGCGCTCGCGCACACCGCCGTCCACCGCGCGCAGCGGCAGCACGTGCCCGGGGCGGATGATGCTCGTCGCGGTCGAGTCGGGGTTCGCGAGCACGTTGAGGGTGCGGGCCCGGTCGCTCGCGCTGATGCCGGTGGTCACGCCGTCGGCGGCGTCCACGCTCACCGTGTACGCGGTGGAGCGGGCGTCCTCGCTCGCCGCGACCATGGGCGGCAGGTTCAGCTGATCGGCCAGGTCCGCGGGCATGGGCGCGCACAGGAATCCGGACGACCAGCGCACGGTCCACGCGACCCACTCGGGCGTCGCCAGCTCCGCCGAGAGCACCACGTCGCCCTCGTTCTCGCGGTTCTCGTCGTCGGCCACGAGGACCGGCCGTCCGGCGCGCAGCGCCTCCAGGGCCTCGGGGATGGATGACAGGCTCATCGCGAGCCCCCTTCCGGTGCGGCGCGGAACGCGAGCAGACGCTCGACGTGCCGCGCGAGGATGTCGGTCTCGAGGTTCACGCGGTCGCCGACCGCGCGGGTGCCGAGCGTGGTGGCGGCGAGCGTCTCCGGGATGAGCGACACCTCGAACCACGGCGCCGCCTCGTCGGGCGCGCTCACGGCGCTCACGGTCAGCGAGGTGCCGTCCACCGAGATGGAGCCCTTGTCGACCACGAGCGGCGCGAGATCGTGGGGCAGGCCGATCCGCAGCACGCTCCACTGCGCACCCGGCCGCACCTCCCGCACCTCGCCGGTGCCGTCGACGTGGCCCTGGACGATGTGCCCGCCGAGCCGCGCGCCCACCGGCATCGCCTTCTCGATGTTCACGCGCGTGCCGACCACGGCCGATCCGATCGCGGCGACGTCGAGCGTCTGCTTCATCACGTCGGCGTCGAACGTGTCGGCGGTCGAGTCGACCACGGTCAGGCACACGCCCGACACCGCGATCGACTCGCCGTGCACGGCGTCGGCCGCGGCCCTCGGCGCGCGCACGGTGAGCCGCCAGCCGTCGCCGGACTCCGCGATCGCCGTGATCTCGCCGATCTCCTCGATGATTCCGGTGAACATCACCAGGCACCTTCCTGCTCGGGGGCGTGGGGGTCTGTGAAGCGGGCGACGGCCAGGAGGTCGGCGCCGAGCGGCACCCACTCCTCGACGGTCAGCCGGCGCGCCTCGTCGATGCGGGAGACGCCGATGTCGGTGAGCGCGAGGCGGCCCCCGCCCAGCAGCACCGGTGCGACGTACGCGAGCACGCGATCCGCGAGTCCCGCCGCGACGAACGCGCTGGCCAGGGTCGGCCCGCCCTCCACGAACACGCTGTGGTGGCCGCGATCGTGCAGGTCGGCGAGCACCGCGGGCAGCTCGCGGGTGTCGTAGAAGAGGGGAGCGTGCGGGTGCCGGTGCACCGCCGCGTGTGCGGGCGTCGCGCGGGCGCCGATCACGACCGGCACGGGCTGCCGCGGGTGGAGGGCGTCACCGTCGCGCGCGGTCAGAGCCGGGTCGTCGGCCAGCACGGTGCCGGTGCCCACGACGATCGCGTCGGCCTCGGCACGACGGCGGTGCACGTCGGCGCGCGCCTCGGGGCCGGTGATCCATCGACTGGAGCCGTCGTCCGCGGCGGCACGGCCGTCGAGGCTCTGCGCCCACTTGACCGTGACGTGCGGGCGGCCCAGGCGCTTCGCGGTGAGCCAGGAGGCGATCAGCGCCTCGGCCTCCGCGGCGCGCACGCCCGACTCCACGTCGACCCCGGCGGCGCGGAGCCGCTCGGCCCCGCCGCCGGACACCTCGCCCGGATCGTCGAGGGCGTAGACCACGCGGGCGACCCCGGCCTCGATGAGAGCCACGGCGCAGGGACCCGTGCGGCCGGTGTGGTTGCACGGCTCGAGCGTCACGACCGCGGTCGCCCCGCGCGCGGCACCCGGCGAGAGCTTCGACAGCGCATCGACCTCGGCGTGCGCGGTGCCGGAGCCGCGGTGCCATCCCTCGGCCAGCACCTCACCGGCGGGGGAGAGGAGCACGGCGCCCACCTGCGGGTTGACCCCGCGGGGGCCGCGGGCGGCGAGCTCGAGCGCACGGTCCATCGCACGCTGCTCGATCGCGGTCACTGCCATCCGTCGTCCTCTCTGCGGCCTCGGGGCTCTCGCAGGGGTGGCGGAACGGACGCACACGCGTGCGCCTCGTGCTGCCTCCCTTCCGGACTAGCGAGGTCACCCTCGCATCACCGTCGGTCCCGGAGTTCCACCGGATCGGCATCCCGATCACTCGAGACGCTCGCGGACTGTCACCGCCGGTTCGGATTCCCACCGACCCCGGAGCACGTTGCTGCTCTGAGTGTACTCAACACGGTCGGCGCGATTTCATTCCGTGGCATGAATCGGCGCGCACTGCGCCGATCTCACTTCAGCAGGCGCGAGAGGCGGCGGTCGGCGAGCACCTTGCCGCCCGTCTGGCACGTGGGGCAGTACTCGAGCGACCGGTCGGCGAAGAACACGCTGCGCACGGTGTCTCCGCACACGGGGCACGCCTCACCGCGGCGCGCGTGCACCTGCATGCCGCGGCGCTTGGCGTCTTTCAGGTCGGCGGGCGGCTTCCCGGAGGCCGCGGCCACCGCCTCGCGCAGCGTCTCCTGCATCGCCGCGAACAGCCGGTCGACCTCGGCGTCGTCGAGCGTCGCGGCGATCGCATAGGGCGACATGCGTGCGGCGTGCAGGATCTCGTCGGAGTAGGCGTTGCCGATGCCCGCGATCACGCCCTGGTCGCGCAGCAGCCCCTTGATCTGCATGCGCCGCCCCTCCAGCAGGCCGGCGAAGTCCGCCCGCGTGAAGGCCGGGTCGAGCGGGTCGGGACCGAGGCGGGCGATGCCGGGCACCTCCTGCGGATCGCGCACGACGTACACCGCGAGCGACTTCTTCGTACCGGCCTCCGTCAGGTCGAACCCGCTGCCGTCGTCGAGCGCGACACGCAGGGCGATGGGCGTCTTCCCCGGCTTGATGAGCGTGGTCGGCAGGGTCTCGTACCAGCGCAGCCAGCCCGCCTTCGCCAGGTGGAACACGAGGTGCAGCTCCGCACCGCACGACAGCACGACGAACTTGCCCAGCCGCGCGGACGCGGTGATCTCCGCGCCGTGGAGCGCCGTGATGGGCGGGTCGTACGTCTTCAGCGCCGCGATGGCCGAGACCGACGCGCGGGTGATCGTGCGTCCGACCGCGCGCTCGCCGAGGAACGCGACGAGTCCTTCGACCTCCGGCATCTCGGGCATGCAGCCATCCTGTCACCGGCCTCCGACGCTGTCACGCCTCGCCGGCAGCCGTCACAGCACCGGCCACTCGACCGGGGTGCGGTCGTCGGTGGCGAGCAGCCCGGCGACCCAGCCGTCGTCGCGGCCGCGCTGACTCGTGAGGGCCTGGCGCTGCGTGCCCTCGAACCGGAAGCCGAGGGCGCGGGCGGCCCGTGCCGACGGCACGTTGCCCACCACGGCCTGCCAGCGGATGCGCGCGAGCCCGAGCTCGGCGAACCCCCAGTCCAGCACCGCGCGGGCCGCCTCGGTCAGGTAGCCCTGCCCGCGGGCGTCCGCGACCATCCAGTAGCCCAGTTCGGCACTGCCACCCGCGGCGTGGCCCGCGATGTGGTGCAGGCCGATGACGCCCACGAGCACGCCGTCCGCGAAGATGCCCCACACGGTCTGGGAGCCGTCCGCCCACCAGTCGGCGACGAGCGCGACGAAGTCCTCCGCGTCCTGCCGGAAGTACGGGTTCGGGACGGTCGTCCAGCGGGGGATCTCCGGGTCCTGGCAGGCCGCGGTGATCGCGTCGACGTCCGCCTCCGTCGGGGCATGCAGGACGAGGCGGGCGGTGGTGAGGGTGACCGGAGGCATCCCTCCAGCCTAGGACGGCCGAGCCGGTCGCCCGGTCGGCGAGGGGGACGTCGACCGCGGTGTCGGTGGGCGCGATTAGGCTTGTCCGGTGACTGTTCCGGGGATTCTGCGCGCCTTGGAAGAGGCGTCTCTGTTTCGTGACGCTCTCGCCTGGGCGCATACCGACGCCGACCTCGGACTGGTCGACGGCCTCGATGCGCCCACGCTCGCCGGGCTCCTCGCCAAGCGCGCCGCGGCCGGGCACCCCGCCGCGTTGCTCGCCGTGGTGCCGACCGGGCGCCGGGCCGAGACGCTCGCCGCGGCGATGTCGGCCTACGTGCCCGATGCCGAGGTGCTCACGTTCCCGGCATGGGAGACCCTGCCGCACGAGCGGCTGAGCCCGAGCCCCGACACCGTCGGGCAGCGCCTGCAGACCCTGCGCCGCATCGCCGAGTGGTCGGGCGACCACCCCCTCGTGGTCGTCGCCTCCGTGCGCGCCGCGCTGCAGCCGATCGCCGGCAACCTGGGCGAGATCGCCCCGCTCGACCTCGCCGTCGGCAGCCGGGGGCACGAGCTCGACCACGTCGCGGAGCAGCTGGTCGAACGCGCATACTCCCGCGTGGACATGGTGTCGCGGCGCGGTGAGTTCGCCGTGCGCGGCGGCATCCTCGACGTGTTCCCTCCCACGTCGGAGCACCCCTACCGCGTGGAGTTCTTCGGCGACGAGATCGACCAGATCCGGGCGTTCTCCGTGGCCGATCAGCGCTCGCTCCCCGGCGACGTCCCCGCGGTCGACCTGCCGCCCAGCCGCGAGCTGCTGCTCACCGCCGACGTGCGCGACAGGGCGCGCGCGCTGATCGGCGGGTTCCCGGCCATCGCGGGCATGCTCGAGAAGATGGCCGAGGGCATCCCGGTCGAGGGCATGGAGTCGCTGCTGCCCGCCGTGGCCGGTCCGCTGAAGTCGCTCGTGGAGTACCTGCCGCCCGGCAGCGCGACCGCGGTGGTCGACCCCGAGCGGGCGACCGCGCGGGCGATCACCCTCGGCGACACGAACCGCGAGTTCCTCGACGCCGCGTGGAGCGCGGCGACCTCCGGGGCCTCGGCTCCCATCGACCTCGGCGCGGGCGACTTCCTCACGGTCGCCGACCTGCGCGACGTGGTGCGCGACCGCGGCGGCGTGTGGTGGCGGCTCAGCCCGTTCGGCATCGGCGACGCCGACCCGGAGAGCGTCGAGGCGTCGGCGGTCATCCCGTCGTTCCACGGCAACGTCGACGGGGCGATCGCCTTCGTCGACGCGAAGGTCGCCGACGGGTGGCGCGTCGTGGTGATCGCGACGGGACACGGGCTCGTCGACCGCGCGCGCGACGTGCTGTCCGACCGGGGCATCGCGGCCCGCGCGGTGGAGTCGCTGACCGAGGCCCCCGACCCCGGGGTCGCGACGCTCGTGACCGGTGCGGTCGAGGCGGGGTTCCAGGTGCCGGAGGCGAAGCTCGCCGTCCTCACCGACAACGAGTTCTACGGCCGCACGATCGGCGGCGACCAGCGCGTGGTGAAGAAGCTCGCCTCGCGCCGCAAGAACGTGGTCGACCCCCTCCAGCTCAAGCAGGGCGACTTCGTGGTGCACGCCACGCACGGCATCGGCCGCTTCGTGGAGATGACGCAGCGCGAGGTGTCGACGGGCGGCCGCCACGCCGCGAAGTCCGTGCGCGACTACCTCGTGCTGGAGTACGCCCCGTCCAAGCGCGGCTACCCGGGTGACAAGCTCTTCGTCCCCACGGACCAGCTCGACCTGCTCTCCAAGTACGTCGGCGGTGAGGCCCCGACGCTGTCGAAGATGGGCGGCAGTGACTGGGCGCAGGCCAAGGGCAAGGCCCGCAAAGCCGTGCGCGACATCGCGGTCGAGCTCGTGAAGCTCTACTCCGCGCGCATGAGCGCCAAGGGGCACGCGTTCGGTCCGGACACCCCGTGGCAGCGCGAGCTGGAGGAGGCGTTCCCGTTCGCCGAGACCCATGACCAGCTGCAGACCATCGACGAGATCAAGGCCGACATGGAGCGGCCCATCCCGATGGACCGGCTGCTGTCGGGCGACGTCGGCTTCGGCAAGACCGAGGTCGCGGTGCGCGCGGCGTTCAAGGCCATCCAGGACGGCAAGCAGGTCGCGATGCTCGTGCCGACGACGCTGCTGGTGAAGCAGCACCTGGAGACGTTCACGGAGCGCTTCGCCGGCTTCCCGGTGAAGGTGCGGCCGCTGTCGCGCTTCCAGACCGACAAGGAGGCGAAGCTGACGCTGCAGGGCCTTCTCGACGGCACGGTCGACATGGTCATCGGCACGCACCGCATCCTCACCGATCAGGTGATGTTCAAGGACCTCGGCCTGATGATCATCGACGAGGAGCAGCGCTTCGGCGTGGAGCACAAGGACGCGCTGAAGAAGATGAAGACCAACGTCGACATCCTCGCCATGAGCGCGACCCCGATCCCGCGCACCCTGGAGATGGCGGTCACCGGCATCCGGGAGATGTCCACGCTCGCGACGCCGCCGGAGGACCGGCACCCGATCCTCTCGTTCGTCGGGCCGCGCAGCGACAAGCAGATCGCCGCCGCCATCCGGCGCGAGATCCTGCGCGAGGGCCAGGTGTTCTTCGTGCACAACCGCGTGCAGTCCATCCAGCGGATCGCGGCCCAGCTCGCCGAGCTCGTGCCGGAGGCGCGCATCGCGGTCGCGCACGGGCAGATGGGGGAGCATGCGCTGGAGCAGGTGGTCGACGACTTCTGGGAGCGCAAGTTCGACGTGCTCGTCTCGACCACGATCATCGAGACCGGCCTCGACATCTCCAACGCCAACACGATCATCATCGACCGCGCCGACAAGTACGGCCTGAGCCAGCTGCACCAGCTCCGCGGACGCGTGGGCCGCGGACGCGAGCGCGCCTACGCGTACTTCCTCTACGACGACATGAAGCCGCTGAGCGAGACCGCGGCCGACCGCTTGCAGACCATCGCGGTCAACAACGACCTCGGCTCGGGCATGCAGGTGGCGCTGAAGGACCTGGAGCTGCGCGGGGCGGGCAACCTGCTCGGCGCGGAGCAGGCGGGGCACATCGCCGGCGTCGGCTTCGACCTGTACCTGCGCATGATCGGTGAGGCCGTCGCGACGTTCCGCGGCGAAGAGGTCGAGACGGGGCAGGAGCTGCGACTGGAGCTGCCGCTGGACGCGCGCATCCCCGAGGACTACATCGACAGTGAGCGCCTGCGCCTGGAGGCGTACCAGAAGCTGTCCGCCGCCTCGGCCGCGACCGCCAAGGACGATGCGATCGACCTCGTGCAGGAGGAGCTCATCGACCGCTACGGCACCCCGCCGGAAGAGGTCGCCGGGCTCTTCGCGATCGCGCGACTGCGCCGCAGGGCCGCCCGCGCCGGGCTCACCGACGTGGTGGCGATGGGGTCGAACCTCCGCATCGCCCCGGCGCGGCTGGAGGACTCCATCAAGGTGCGACTGCAGCGGCTCTACCCGAAGGCGAAGCTCGTGGCCGGGGGAGAGGCGCTGGTGGTGCCGATGCCCACCGTCGCCGCGGCCGTCGGCGTCGGTGTGGAGCCGCTGCCCGACGCGCAGCTGCTGGAGTGGGTCGGCCAGCTGTTCACCGCGATCTTCCCGGAACCCGCCACGACCCCGTAGCGGACGGCCGGGGCCCCGGGGCTAGTCTGGCCGCATGTTGTACGAGCACCTCGGGGCTCGCCCCCGCATCCATGACACCGCCGTCGTCGCCCCCACCGCCGTGATCTCCGGCGATGTGGAGGTCGGTCCGGGCTGCCAGGTGCTGCACGGCGCCGTGATCACCGCCGAGGGCGGCCCGATCACGCTCGGCGCACACGTGATCGTGATGGAGAACGCGCTGATCAGGGCGACCGCGGCGAACGCGGTGCACATCGGCGACCACACCCTCGTCGGCACGCTCGCGAGCATCGCCGGCGCGACCGTGGGCGAGGAGGTGTTCTTCGCCTCGGGCGCCCGCATCTTCAACGGTGCTCTGGTGGGCAGCCGCTGCGAGGTGCGCGTCAACGCGATCGTGCACCGGCGCGCGGTGCTGCCCGAGGGGACGGTCGTGCCGATCGGATGGGTCGCGGTCGGCGATCCGGTGCAGCTGCTCTCGCCGGACCGGGCGGAGGAGATCGCGGCGGCGCAGCCCGAGCTCGACTTCCCCGGGCACGTGTTCGGGGTCGACCGGGACACCCCCGACCTCATGGTGCAGCTCACCGAGCGCTACGGGAGCTCCCTCGCGCGGCACGCCGACGACCGCCCCGTCGGTCCGTAGCCGCGCGGGCGCGCAGAGACGAAGCCGAGCACCCCGCCGATGCCCGGCTTCGCCGGCTCGATGTCAGATGACGCCCTGCGCGAGCATGGCAGCGGCGACCCTCTCGAATCCTGCGATGTTGGCCCCCGCGACGTAGTCGCCGGGAACCCCGTACCGTTCCGCGGCGTCGAACGCGGCGCCGTGGATATCCGCCATGATCTCACGGAGCTTGCTCTCGCTGTCGGCGAAGGTCCACCGCTGGCGCGAGGCGTTCTGGCTCATCTCCAGTGCGGAGGTGGCCACACCGCCCGCGTTGGCCGCCTTGCCGGGGGCGAACAGCACACCCGCCCGCTGGAACGCCTCGACGGCCTCGGGCACGCACGGCATGTTGGCGCCCTCGGAGACCGCCTGCACACCACCGGCGATCAGCGCCTCGGCGTCGGCCAGGCTCACCTCGTTCTGCGTGGCGGACGGCACGGCGATGTCGACCGGCACCTCCCACACGCTGCCGCCCTCGACGAACCGTGCGCTGGGGCGGCGGCGGGCGTACTCGACGATGCGGGCGCGCTCGACCTCCTTCAGCTGACGCAGCAGGTCGAGGTCGATGCCGGCGTCGTCGACGACGTAGCCGGAGGAGTCGGAGGCGGTGACCGCGGTCGCCCCGAGCTGCGCGGCCTTCTGGATCGCGTAGAGGGCGACGTTGCCGGAGCCGGAGATGCCGACGCGCTTGCCCGCCAGCGAGTCGCCGCGGACGGCGAGCATCTCCTGCGCGAAGAACACGGCGCCGTAGCCGGTGGCCTCCGTGCGCACCTCGGCCCCACCCCAGCCGGTGCCCTTGCCGGTGAACATGCCCGACTCGTGGCGGTTGGTGACCTTGCGGTACTGGCCGAACAGGAAGCCGATCTCGCGGCCGCCCACGCCGATGTCGCCCGCGGGGACGTCGGTGTGCTCGCCGAGGTGGCGGTACAGCTCGTTCATGAACGACTGGCAGAAGCGCATGACCTCGGCGTCGGACTTGCCGTGCGGGTCGAAGTCGGAGCCGCCCTTGCCGCCGCCGATGCCCTGACCGGTGAGCGCGTTCTTGAAGATCTGCTCGAAGCCGAGGAACTTGATGATCGACAGGTTCACCGAGGGGTGGAAGCGCAGTCCGCCCTTGTACGGGCCGAGCACGGAGGAGAACTGGATGCGGTAGCCGCGGTTGACCTGCAGCTTCCCCGCGTCGTCGACCCACGGCACGCGGAACAGGATCTGCCGCTCGGGCTCGACCAGGCGCTCGAGGATGCCGCCGTCGACGTATTCCGGGTGGCGCTCCAGCACGGGGGCGATCGAGTGCAGCACCTCGTGCACGGCCTGGTGGAACTCCGGCTCGTGCGGGCTGCGGGAGAGCACCGTGTCGAACACGGGCTGCACGGAGTCGGCGAGCGGATGGAAGTCGGCAGTGGTCGTGACGGTCACGCGGGAAGGACTTTCTGGTGGGGGATGGGGTGCTGGCGATCGTGTCGCGTCAGGGCGGTGCCGGTTGGGCCGAGCTCTCACTCTAGCGTCGGCGCCCGTGGGCCCCGCGCCACGCGACGGGCGGCCGCGGCTCAGCCGGTGTTCTGCAGTCCTGCCGCCCGT
>NZ_SSDM01000162.1:0-765 GCF_004794375.1 Microbacterium sp. K35
GCCGTCCTCACCCGAGGTGGCGGGGGCGCCGCCGTTCGCGGGTGCGGTCGGGGCCGTGGTGCCGGTACCGGTGGTGCCGCCGGTGGCGGTGGCGTCGTCGAGCACGGAGATGGCATTGCCGGTCACGCCGATGGGGGCGGTGATGGGTGCGACGACCTGCGAGCCGCCGACGACGCCGTCCTCACCCGAGGTGGCGGGGCTGCCGCCGTTCGCGGGTGCGGTGGGAGCCGCGCCGGTGCCGGTGCCGCCGGTGCTGGCGCTGTCGCCGAGCAGCGAGATGGCGTTGCCGGTCACGGTCACGGGAGCCGTCACGGGGGCGACGACCTGCGTGCCGCTGGCCGTGCCGTCCTCACCGCTGGTGCCCGCATCGACGCCGGTCGCGGGAGCCGGTGCTGCGGCCTCCGCGTCGGTCGAGGCCGACTCGGCGTCGCCCAGGAGCGACAGCGAGTTGCCCGACACGGTCACCGGGGCGTTCACCGCGAGCAGGGCCTGCGTGCCCGAGAGCACACCGTCCATGCCGTCGGTGTCGAGGGAAAGCACCCCGGCCGCGTCAGGGGCCTGGGGAGCCGCGCTCTGGGGTGGAGCGGCGGCCGGGGTGCTGGTCGTGGAGTCGTCGGTGAGGCTGATCGCGTTGCCCGACACGGTGACGGGCAGGTTCACGGTCACGACCGCCTGGGTTCCCGACGCGGTGCCCGAGCCGCCGTCCGTCTCCGCAGCGGGTGCGGGAGCCGGAGCGGGCGCCGGAGCGGGCGCGGGGGCCGGAGC
>NZ_SSDM01000163.1:0-14702 GCF_004794375.1 Microbacterium sp. K35
ACCCCCGGCGGGGGTGAACGCGCCGGGGGTGCCGGCCGTGACGCCGGTCGCCGCGACGGAGCCGGGGATTGCGGGGCCCCACTGCCAGAACGGCGCGCCGTTGAACAGCTCGTCCTCCTGCCAGGTGAACGTCACCGCGATGCCCTCGACCTCGCCGCGCGTCTGCTGGTCGGGCTCGACGGCCGTGACCGACGCGACGCCGACCTGCCGCTTCTCGAGGCCGCCGCGGTAGCGGGTGACGACGTAGAGGATGAAGCGGTTGCCGGGCAGCGACGACGAGACCTCGATCACGCCGTTCTCGTCGGGCTCGGCGCCCTCGGTGAGCGCCATCACGGCGGCGTTCTGCTCGGCGAGGTTGATGACGACGGCGCGGGTGCCCTCACCAGCGAGCGTGTAGCCCTTCTGGAAGAACTCGATCGCGTCGCCGGTCTCGCGCGAGGGCGCGGGCCCGCCGTCGACCTTGTACAGACCGAGGCGGCGAGCGGCCGCCGGCAGCACGAGCGGGCTCGCGCCGAGCGCTTCCTTCGCGATGACGTTGGCGAGATCGACCGGGGCGAACGCGCCCATACCGGTGATCGGAACGCCAACGGCCGCGAGGTCGTTGCCCTGGGAATCGGCAGTCATGGGTGTTCTCCTTCACATGAAGAAGGCCCCGCAGGTGCGAGGCCGGATGGGGTGGAACGGTCACGTCGACTGCCGACGTATCCGTGTGTCGGGTGATGGCTCACCAGGAGCCGGCCGCGACGTACTGCGCCGTCAGGTAACGGCGGGCGACGTCGAGCTGTTCGGGGACCGCATACGGGCCGTTGCACCCCGACGGGTCGACGGCGGCGATCGGCGGTGCGGAGATCGGGGGCGGCACGTCCAGCCCAAGGGGGAGATCGAGATCGAACAGGACGCCGGCGAGCCAGAGCGCGAGGTCGTTCGCGGGCTTGTCGTTCAGCCGGGTCCCGGCGAGCACGGATGCCCCGATGGAACGCTCGAAGGTCACGTGCGAGAGCCGTGGGCCGGAGTCGTCACGGATGACGATGAGCGACCGGGTCATCGGCACGGTGAGCTTGGGCGGCTCCTTGTTCGACACCGAGACCTCCAGCCCCTCGGCCGCGGCGAGTGCGCGCACGTAGCCGGTCAGCCACAACTCGAGATCCGGGGGCGTGACTCTCATTGCTTGGCCTGCTTCAGCGCGCGGGCGAGGTTGCCCGTCCTCGACTCGATGAGGAGGGTCTTCTCGTCGGAGCCGGCGACGCGGGTGGTGCGCCGGTAGCGGGACTCGTGGTGCTCGATGTGCAGCCCGTCGCGGTACTCCTCGGTATCGACCGGTGCGGAGGCCTGCGCGATCCCCAGAGCACGCTTGCCGATGCCGTCCACGAGCGCCTCGACCCTCGGCTGCCGAAGGATGGTCTCGAAGAAGGCCTCATTGAACTCGATGTCGGTGTCACCGCTGCGTGCCATGGATCCTCCTCCGGTCAGCCGACCGCGCGGGTCAGCGGGATCTCTCGCGGCGGCGTCCAGCCGGTGAACGGGTTCGTGTCCGCCGCGGGCGGGACGCCGTCGATGCTGTACGTGTCCCCCGTCATCACGGCCCCTTCGGGAACCGTGGTCGCGTCGTCGGGCAGCGGCGGGGCGAAGGTGCCGGTGAAGATCCGGTCGCCCTTCTGGACGTCGAACGCGCCCTCGCAGAAGAGCGACTTGGCTTCGAGCGCCTGCTCGCGGGTCGCGCTGGTCAGCATCGACGTCGACGTCTGCGCGACGAACGCGCCGGGGATGGGGAGCACGGCGGGGACCGACCAGTCGCCGGGGATCTGCTCGCCGGAGTACGGGTCGGTGATGGTGCCGGCGCGCAGCCGGTAGACGGTGCGACCGTGGGGGAAGGACATGCCGCTCACGATGTGTATGTCTCGGGCCAGAGTCGGCTGATAGGCCGCTCGGTTGGGAAGCTGCCTCGGGCGAGTCCCGTACCGCGCGTGGCCGTGCAGATCGCGCGCAGGGCCCGGGTGGGCTGGCCTTCGAACGCGGAGGAGACGTCGGAGTAGTCCACGCCCGCTGATCCGATTCGCTGGCCCTTGATCATGCGCGATCCGCGGGTCTCGGAATCCCGGTAGACCCGCTTCAGGATGGACACAGCGTTTGCCCGTCCCTCGCTGCCGTCGGCGAGCGAGGCGAGGCAGGGGGCGATGTCGTTCGCGATGACGAGCACTTCGCGTGCGAGGTCCTCATCGTTGCCGATCTCGGTGTGCGTGATCACGTCATCGCCCCCTTCTCGTTACTTCTTAGGCTTGCCGACCAGGCCGACGGCCTTGGCGTGCTTGATGCCCTCGGTGGTGAACTCGTCGCCCACCGGAGTGCCGCGGTACACGTACCGCTCGCCGCCGGCCTTCAGCGGCAGGACTGCGACGGGGCCGATGACCTGCAGCGTGTCCGCAGCTGCTTCCGCTGCCGCGACACGCTCGGCCTCTGCCTCGGCCGCAGCCTTCTCGGCCGCCGCCTTCTCGGCCGCCGCCTTCTCGGCCGCCGCCTTCTCGGCCGCAGCCTTGTCGGCCGCCGCCTTCTCGGGCGCAGCCTTCTCGGCCGCCTTCTCGGCCGCAGCCTTCTGCTCGCCGCTCTGCGGCGCGTTCTGACCGGCCATCAGAGGCCCGTGCCCGTCAGCTGGACACCGGCGAGGGGCTCGGTGACGACGGGGACCGTGACGCGACGGCCGCGGAGCTTGTAGCCCTCGGCGTCGTCGTCACGGATGGACTTGACCTCGACTCCGAAGTCGCCTGCGGAGGCGTAGCCGGGGCCGCCGAGCTTCTCGTCGGCCATGCCGCCGAGGTTGTCGCGGTCCACCAGGAGCGGGTTGGCGCCCTGGAAATGCGGCGTGGTGGCCCAGGTGAGGCCGAGCGCGTCGACGGGCAGGTTGCCCTGGATCGCCGTCGCGCCGGACTCCCGCGGGAGCGCCTTGTCGTCGATGAGCATCGCGATGACCTTCGCGTACTGCGCGGGACGCAGCACGACGGTGTCGAGCTCGAAGCCGAGGCCCAGCTCGGCGCGCTCGGCCTGGATGGTGAGGATGGCCTCGACGGCGGCGCCGGCGGTGTCCCACGTCGCGACCGAGTTGAACGTGCTGGACACGCGCGACGCGATCACGGCCATGGCGACGGAGTCGACGAAGCGGATGATCGAGTTCGACACACGCTGGATCCCGCGGTCGACGGGGACGCGGCCCTGGCGGGCGATCTTCTCGTCGGACACGATCGTGTCGAGGCCCCACTTGTCGGTCTTGGCGGACACGACCGTGCCGTCCTCGAGCACGATGAGCGGGTACTCGCCCAGCGGTCCGACCGCTTCGGGATCGCCGTCTGCGAAGACCGGCTCGCCGGTCTCGTAGAAGATGCCGCCGCCGGTCGCGTCGTAACGCGCGGGGAGCAGCCAGTCGGCGATGAACTTCATCTTCGTGATGTCCGCGACGCGGCGAGCGATGAGGCCCTTGTTGGACAGGAACAGATGCAGCTGCTCCGTGGTGAGCGTCCCCGTGGGGTGCTTCACCGGGTAGGTGTAAGACACGTCATCTCCTCTCAGATGAACAGGACGTCGATGACGTCGTTGTCGGCGGCCGCCGCCTCGAGGGCGAGGCCGATGGGGTTGGCCGTCGCGCCGATGGTCTGGATCTTCCCGGCCGCAGCCGAGGAGACCTTGACGCCGGCCGCGATCGCGCCGCTCGCGGTGAGCTGCTGGACGCCGCCGGCGCGGGTGAACACGGTGACGCGCTCTCCGGCCTTGGCGTCGAAGCCCGCGACGCCGACGACGGCGGCGGAGTCGGCGCCCGCGGGGCCGACTGTGCGGTTGCCGGTGACGGCCACGAGGCGGCCTCCGGTCACGTCAGCCGACGCGGTGAAGGTCACCGCCTGGCCCGGCTTGAACTTGGGCAGGTAGTCAGCCATCTCAGGCCTCCGTCTCGGTCGTGTCGCCGGTGAACGCGGCGTACAGGGCGTCGTCGCTGCTGGTCGGCGTGTCGGAGTGCCCGACCTCGTTGACCGCGACGGCGGTGTTCGTGGGGAGCGAGGCGAGCACGCTGGCGTACTCCTTCTCGTCCTTGTCCAGGCGCGCGCGCCAGTCGGCCTTCGACTTCGGGGTGATGCGGCCGGTGCGCAGGGCGGTGTCGACGATCGCGTCGCGGCGCGTGCGGTCCTGCTCGGCGCGCGCCTCGGCCCCGAGTCGCGCGTTGGCCTGGGTCTCCTCCCAGACCGTCGCGTCGACGGCGACGGTTCCCTCGGGCAGGGCGGTGGAGGCGGCAGCGGCCGTCTCCGTGTCGTCGGCCTGCTCCGCGAGCGCCTCGTCGACGGCTGCGAGCAGCTCGTCGTCGGTGGCGTTGGCATCGGTCACGCCGAGCCGCTCACGGAGGCCAGCCGTCAGATCGCTGTAAGCCACAGCTTCTTCCTTTCGGTTGGGGTCACCCGGCTCGGGCGAGCTCGGGAGCTTGGGGCGCGCGGCGGACTGCGCGCGCGCGGGGATGAACGGGGCGGATGCGGCCTCGCGGCCGGGGTGCTGCCACCCGAAGACACGGGCGGCGTCCCGGATGGGGATGACGTTGCGCGCCACCTCGGTGTCGGCGTCGTCCTCGTCCTCGGTGTGGAGGGCGGCGACACGGTCCGCGAGGCCCGCCTCGACGGCTTCCTCGGCGGTGTACCAGGTCTCGGCCTCCATCGCTGCGCGCCACTGTTCGGCGTCGCCGCCGGCACGCTGCGCGTACAGCCCTGCCAGGGTCTGGGACAGCTTGTCGAGGCGCTCGGCCGCCTTCTGCAGCACGGATGCCTGACCCCAGGCGATCGACCATGCATCGTGGATCATCAGGCGGGAACCGGCTCCCATGACGATCTCGTCCGCGCCGAGGATGACGATCGTGGCCGCGGAGGCGGCGAGGCCGTCGACGAACGCCGTCACCTTCGCCTTGTTCCGCGCGAGCGCGTTCATGATCGCCACGCCGTCATCGGCGATGCCGCCGGGCGAGTTGACGTACATCGTGATCTCGTCGACCTCGAGCGTGTCGAGCTCGCGCACGAGGCTCGGCGACGCGACGTCGTCCCACCACTCGTTGCTGCCGATCGTGCCGTAGACGTGCAGCGACGCGGAGCGGTGCTCCTCGTCGTGCTGGAGTCGGAACCAGTCGCGGCCGGCGAGCAGGTCTCCGATGTTCGATGTGGTGCTCATGCGGCCTCCTCAGGCTCGTTGTTCTTTATCCGACGGACGTCGGGGCCGTCGCCGCTCAGGTCGGCACCCGCGAGTCGGATGAGCTCGCGCGCTTCGTCCTGGCGCAGAGGCACCTTGTCGGTGGCGAGGTACACCTTCTGCGCGGTCTCTGCTGCGGCACGCGCACGCTCGGCGGCGGTGGAGTTGTTGTCGGCGGCCTTCCCGAGGAGCGCCTCGACCGGAAGGCCCCAGCGGTCGCGCACGTATGCGCGCAGGGCTTCGTCGACCACGAGCGCTCCGCACTCGATGAGTGCCTTGATGACCTCCGCGGTGACGGGCTGCCGTTCGCCGATCGGCGCCGGAACGAGGCGCGGTGCCGGCTCCTCCGGCCCCCAGTTCGCGTCGACGAGATCCTCGATGACGTGCTGATCGACGACGTCGGCGACGTGCTCGGCGATCGTGTTCAGCGAGTCGGTGAAGAAGCTGCCGAGCACGTCGCTGAGTGCGTACGAGCCCTTGGAGTTGTTGCCGCCGAGGTTGAGGAAGTTCGCCAGAACCGCGCGGGCGATCTGCTCGTCGTAGTAGCGGATCGCCTGGTCGGTGTCGGGCAGCTTGCCGGTGACGCCGACGAACTTCATGTCAGAGCCGTGCGGGAGGCTGACGCCCGCCGCGTCGCCCGACCGTGCTTCCTTCGCGATCTTCTCGTTGTTCTTGATCTGCTCGTCGAGCCACGTCACCGCGGCGTCGAAGTCGTCACCCTCGGGGGGCTCCGCGGAGATCACGACCGGAAGGCCGAGGCCGTTACGCTCGGCGGTCAGCGCCTGGATGCGCAGCACGCGATCCTTCAGCACGAACATCTTGTATGCAGCTCGCAGCAGCGACTCGCCGATCCAGTTGGCACCCTCGCGCTCGTTGACGAACGCGACGACGCGGTCGACCGGGATGCGGACGTCGTTACGGCCGGCGACGCCGTGCTGCTTGATCGCGACGAGGCCGCCGTCCGAGGCGACCTCGATGTCGGAGATCGTGCGCGGCGGACGCCAGGCGAGCTTGGCGATGTGCGCGAGACCGTTGTCGTCGATTGAGTAGACCTGCTCGAAGAAGCTGTGACCGTAGACGAGCTCGAGCAACGCGAGGCGAAGGAACTCGTGGAACGAGAACCGCCCCTTGCGTCGGCGCGGCGCGACGAACGGCTTCCCCTTGACGGCCAGACCGAGGTCACGCGCAACATGCTCGGTGACCTCGTCGCGGCATCCGCTGCCGTCTATCACCCAGTCGGTGCGCATCAGAGGGAGTGTGACGGCGCGGAGCACGGACTTCACCTGCGGGTCTTCGCGGCGCATGCGGTCGAACACGTTGTTCGACTGCGGCCACTGCAGGTCCGGGTTCCGCTCCCCCACCCACGCCAGCAGCGACGCCCACGTCACGACGCCCGGGTCCGCCTGGTATCCGATCTCGGTCAAGGCGGACCTCCTTCTCAGAACTGGAACGTTGCGAGGTTGACCTCGTCGCGCTCGACATCGTCTCGGCGGATGACGACCGCTGCCGGCGGCCGCGGCTTGCGCTTCTTGGGGGATGCCTCAGACTTCAGGACGCCCCACAGCGCCCACGTGATGGCCTGAGCCATGGACACGGGCTTGGTCGGGTCGGACTGCTCCCAGGTCACACCAGCGCGGCCGATGTTGCGGGTGGTCGCCAGCTCGAGCGAGCGCGTCACCTCGTCCTGGGGACGGTGCGGCACGAGCCCGGCGTTCACGTGCTCGATGAACAGCGTGTGTGCAGCGGCGATCTCGTCGAGGTTCATCGCGAGGTACTTGATCCCGGCGGCGTCGAGTGCGCCGATCACGGCGGCCGCGTTCTTCGCGTCGAGCACGACGAGCGCGTTGCCATACTGCGCCTTCAGCTCCTTGAGCTTCGGCGCGATCCAGCGGGTCCCCGCGGCGGTGTGGAGGTGCTCGACGGCGATCGATTCGGAGTCGACGCGGACGGCGGCGCCGATCGTGCCGTACCCGCCGCCTCGTCCGAGGGCCAGCGAGAGCACGACGCCGTCGCCGCCGACCGCGGCCGACTCGTCGGCGTGCCGCTTCCACGCCTCGAGGTCGAGGTCGGACAGCTTCGCGGCCACCTCGGGGCGGCGGCTTGGCCAGATCGAGCAGCGCTGACGTGCGAACGCATCCGGGTTGGTCTGCCCCATACGGTTCCAGTCGTCCTGCACGGTCTTGAACGCCAGGCGGATACCGAGGCCCGGGTTCGCTTCGCGCCATGTCTGCGGGTCGCCGAGGTCGATCTTCGCCGCGGTGTCAGGGTCGTCGGAGCCGACCGGGGTGTGCTCGATCCATCCGGTGCGCTCGAGGCCGCCCTTGCGGCCACGGTCGCGGAGTCCCTCGAAGTACTCGCCGTCCTGGTCCTCTTTCGGGACCGTGCCGGTGAAGAGCACCTGCTTGTTCGGGCTGGCGTCGGTCGCTGGCAGCAGCGCCTCGAGGATCGTCAACGGGGTGTGCTGCGCCTCGTCGATGATCAGCACGTCGAAGGAGACACCGACGCCGGCGGCCCCCGTACGCGTGAAGAACACCAGCCGGTTGCCGTTCTTCAGCTCGATCGCCCAGTTGCCGTTGCCGGTCGAGATGCCCGTCACGCCCTGCGCGGTCTGCTTGCCACCGCCGACGAGCTCGGCGCGCAGGATCGGTGACGCCAGGATGATGCGGCGAGCGCGGCGGAATGCCTCGCGGGCCGTTGCGCCCTCGTGTGCAGTGTGGCCGATGAGCTTCGGTGCGCCGTCCTCGCGCGGCCACAGGTACAGGTGGGCGAGCTCGTACGGGAGCAGGATGTTGCCCTTGCCCTGCTGGCGAGACACGAGGATCCCGAACTCAGTGGCGGCCCACTGACCATCGGCGTCGATGGATGCCACCGCCTCGAGCGCGCCCTCCTGCCAGGGGTCGCACTGGACGTTGGCGAGGTCACAGATGTCGAGGACGTCGTCGAGGAGGGTGTCGACTCGGCTAGCCGGTAGCGCCCGTACCCGCGGCTCTTGCAGCCCGAGCGGCGCGAGCTTGGGCGAGTTGGTCGGCAAGGCTCAGCTCCTTCGGCGGCTCCACTGGCCCGCGGGTCGCTTCGACCGCCTTCTGGAACACGGTGGCGATGGGAGCGATGCGGGTCGGGTCCTTCTCCGCCACGGTCTTGAACACGGTGCGGAGTGTGTCGACGATGAGCTTCATGTCGTCGGTCTCGCCACCGGATTGGTCAGTGGTGTCGGCGTCGCCATTGGGCTGCTCGGTGCCGGTGGCCGCGTCGAATTTGGGCGACTTGCGACCGGACGACTTCCGCCCGGCTTCGGTGTGCGCCCGACGGCACGCCTCGTCGACCTCGACGCCCTCGCGGAGGTGTCGGCGGTAGGCCGCGTCGGTGCCACAGGGCGCTTTGGGACGTCCCATAACTCCCCCTGACTCCCAATTCCCCCATGCGCCGTTTTTACCTGCGGAGAGAGCTGCCAGGACCGCGCGGGAGGTGGGCAGCGACCGGGCGACCCTGGATTTTCTGACGATCCGGCGCCGGGCTCAGCGCGTGCAGGTTGCTACTTGTCCGTTTCGTGGCGAGCGAGGAGCCGCTTCAGACGATCGGTGACAGCGAACACGTCGTTGAGCACTTCGTCCATAAGCAGCAGCACGTCAGCTGCGTCTTGTTCGGTGACGGCGGTAGTAGCGAAGTCGCCGTGGGCCATGTCATTGCCGAGCAGTCGAATGGCGTGCGCAGCTTGCACGATCTGTGGTCGGATCAGCTGGCTCGTGCCCATCGCCTCGATCTTCGCGAATAGACCTCTTTCAGTGACGTCCTTGCTCTTCGCTGTCGCCTCGATCACAGCTCGAGCCATCAGCACGGCTGCGCGGTGAGCACCTATGCTCAGGCATCGATGCGCTTCGTCGGCCGGGGCCGCGATCTCAGGCAATATGTCGTGATACTCCATGCCGACGGGCGCGATCGGTTCCCAGTACTGCACCCCTTGTCGCAGAAGCGATGCAAGCTCGGTGCGACGCATCTGAGGGTGCGCGTGGGACACGGAAGTTTGCACTCCGTCAACGGCGTCGAGCACACCGATTTGGGTTGTGCCGCCGATGACGAATCGATGGCACGCGGTGCACTGAAAGGCTGCCTCAACCCGACGCGAGCGCTCGTCGATCCAGCGCACGCTGTCTTCCACGTAGACCATGTGCGTGATCTTCTTGCAGTGAGGGCAGGTGTGGTCAGCCTGGGCGGTCATGACACGACCGTACATGCGGTGCACACCGCGGTAGAAGTCGGCGAGGTCAAGCGTCGCCATGGTGTACTCGCCTCCTATTCGATGGGTACCCATTGGCGCGCGGGATGCCGAGGCCGCCGACGGCGTATCTTCAGCCCACCGGCAGGACTGCCGTCAGTCTCCCCCGCTCGTCGCGAGGGCCGGGGCGGCCTCGATCATCAGGGCGTCCCGCTCCTCGGGGCTCAGACCGTCAGCCTCGACGATCTCGTCCGCGATCATGCCGCGTGCGCCATACGGGCTGCGGGGCGTGACGATCGCGACCGGGTCGATGCTCAGTGCGTCGGCGTGCTCCTGCCCTGCCTGCTTCGTGGGAGCGAGGACGATGATGCGGCGCGTCGGGTCAGGTGCGACGTCGACCGCCTCTACGGGATCGCCCAGCACGTCGGCCAGGTCCTCCCAGCCGGCCCCCGGCTCGCCCTCAGCGACGACGACGTCGACGTGGTTGCTCGTGGTCATGATGCCTCCCAGATCTCGGTGGCGGCGTGGTCGCTCTTGAGCGAGTTGCAGCGGCGGTGCATCGGGACGAGCACCTGGCCGACGAGGCGGCCGCCGTTCGCGATCGCGGTATCGTGGTCGGCGGTGAAGCTCATCCGGTCAGTGGATGACAGGTCAGTGTCGATCGGCTCGCCGCATCCCCAGCCAGACGGTGAGCCGTGGCCGCAGGGCAGGTTCTCCGCCTTCGTGCGGCGCTTCAGCGCGGCTTGCTGGCGGCGGTAGGCGCGATGCCCCTTTCCGTCCCGAACTCTCTTCGCAGCCACGATGACACCTCCATAGGCGCTGGCGCTCGGACTGAGGGGCGGACGCACTCACGGACCGGAACGCGGCGCGAACCCTCAACCCTCCGCCCGAGGAGCCTTCGAGCATTCATCTATGGTGCGATCGCGTGTCGAGCCTTGTAGATGTTGCTCATCCACGGGACGATGCGGGTCTACCGAAGCGCTGGGCTGAGGACGAACGGAGCATCATGGCAGTGATCCAGGTGGAGGTGCCGGATAGGAAGATCTTGGAGCACCTCGTAAAGGAGCGGAGACTCATCGTGGGCGAAGTCATCGCAGCGCCGCAACTCGAGGTGGCGACGATACCTGCGACAGCTAACACGGACGTTCGGCATCAGGTGCAGGTGTCGCTCGTGTACCAGATCAGTGGCGAAGAGATGGAAGCTCTGCGCAAGGCGTGATTCCCGGCGGGCGGCCGGTGGACATGCCGGCCGCCCTTGGGCGTGTCCGGCCTGCTCAGCCCACGCGCGAGATAGGTGCGCCGCAGCGAAGGCAGGCCGGAAGACTGGGCCCCGCCGCCCATCACCGTTCGAATGTGCGCATCATGCGACCTGGGGACGAGGCTGCTCGCCCTCGACCGGGCTCCCGTTCATGCCGGGCGGCGAGGGGCCATGGCTAGCGAAACGGTCGCTCTGCAGAGGGATGAGAACGTGTGGTGGCGGGGCGCCCACCTGGGAACGACGGAAGCCCCGCCGGATCGGCAGGGCTTCGGTCACAGTTCAGGTGCAAGCACAGCTTAACACCGACTGGCGACACACGCGGAATCATCACGTTCGCGCGTCGGATGGGATGGATCGGGACGCGCGCTGCTTCTCCTGCATGAGTGCGGCAACCTCGTCGACGGATGAAGCGTGGACGTACTTCATGACCGTGCCGCGTGGTCCCCGGTGCTGAGCAACCACGGTCAGGTGCTCCTTCTGCACCCACCGCTGCACCTGGCGCTGGTCGACCTTCGCCCGTACAGCGGCCTGCTGCAGCGTCAGCAGCGGGTCGTACCACTCGCGCACCGGGGCGCTCGCGGGCTCGTCCTCGGTCTCGTCGTCCGGGTAGACGAACACGTCGGTGCGGCGCTCGGTCCCCCACTTCGCCATCGCGTCAGCGACCGACCAGCCGTCGCGCAGCCCCTCCACCTCTGGGTGCCGGTCGAGCACAACCTCACCCATCCACGTCATCACCTCGCGGTCGTTCGAGTAGTCCGACAGGGTGACGTGCCACCACGGCTCGAGCTTCTCGAGGACGGCGAGCGCATCGATGAGGTCAGCGTCGATCGGTGCCGGCGGCTCGGTCGCGGATGAGCGGCCACCGGGCGCCTTGTCTGTCGGTGTGGCCTTCATCGGGTCCGCCAGCGACCGCACCCGGCCGATCAGGTCGGGGCCGTCGGCGAGCAGAGCTCTCATCCGGCCGAAGCAGCGATCGCAGACCAGCGACCCGTCGCGGCACTCGCGCGGCGCGCAGCCATCGCAAGGGAACGGACCCACGTAGTCGGGCCCGCTGAACCGGCACGCGGCATAGTGCTCGCCCGGGCGCACGCACCCCCGGATGCAGTGACGGTCAGACATCGGCGATTCCTTCCGCTGACCGCAGCGCAGGAACGGGCTCGGTGATGACCATGCGATGGGCACTCATCTTGGTGCGCTTGCTGGGCTGAATCCAGAACCCGTATCTATCGGGTGCGGATGCGCGTAGCGTGAGCAACATGTGGACCGTCCTCGTCATCTTGCTCATCGTGTGGGCCGTCCTGGCCGTTGTCGGTTTCGCCATCAAGGGCCTGCTCTGGCTGGCAATCATCGGAATCATCCTGTTCGTCGGCACTGTGATCTTCGGGCTCTTGAGGAACCGCAGCCGTAACGGTCCCTCCGGGCCCTGAACGTGCTCCGCCGATCCCGGCGGAGATAACGAAGGAGCAATGCCATGTCTGTTGGAGACCACATCAAGGCGGCGTCTGAAGGCGCCTCGCATCTCACCCAGCGCGTGGTGGACGCGGTCGAACGCAAAGTCAACGATGCGACAACGGCCGTTGAAAGCGCGACGGGAACGACCGGAGAGAAGATCCGCGAGATCATCGGCCGAAGCGGGAAGGAGGAGGAGACTGCCCGTGCGGCCGCAGACGATAGGTCCGATCGGGACGCTACCGAACACTGGGCTGACGACGGCGGTGAGACGCTTACTGCGCCTCACGATCGTTCTCTGAAGCCCAAGCACATCGCTGGCCAGCATCCGGAACGCGGATAGCGAGTTCACTTTTCCGCTCCTTCCTGCTTCACCGGCACCCGGCCAGCTCTCCAACGGCGCTTCGTCTCGGTGGGCGCCGGGTCCTCTCGCGGGCGGTCCTCTCGGTCCCACGACCCGCCGCCTGTGAGGCCGTCGTCGACCCATCCGGCCGCGCGCAGGGAGACCCCGCTCTCGCTGGCGAGGGTGTAGGTGATGATCCGGTGGGGCGGGTAGCCGAGCGCGACACCGGCGCGGCGGAGCGACCCATAGATCATCGAGCAGCCGTTGCGGGTGCCGTCGGTGCAGACCCTCACGACTTCGAGGTATCCGTCACGGTCGAGCATGCGCGAGCGCGGTCGGCTCGCGATGCCCACGCCGTGAAGCACGCCGTCGGCGTCGCGGATCGACACGCTGAACTTGTGCCCGCGCGACGCCTTGTGGTGCCGGTGGTGCTCCGAGACGTAGGCATTCGCCGCCCGGAGCCCGATCGGCTCAACTCGCAGCGGCACGGTTCTCTCCCTGCTCGGTGACGGCGGATGCAGCACGCAGAGCGGCACGCATCCACAGAGCGCCCTGCAGGAAGGAGAGCCGACGGACTGCGCGAGCGGAGGCAACGTTCGCGTCGCTGGGATCGTGCGGCCACTTGCGTACCGCCTCTGCGGTCACCTGCGCGTCGGACGGTTCGCCCTGCGGCTCCTCGATGCTCCTGCAGTTCCGTGATGCTCCTGCAGTTGCGCGCTCGACCTGCACCACCTCGGAACGACGGAAGCCGAAACCAGCCGCAGCGAGTCGACCGGCGACATCGGCATAGGGCAGATCCTCCGGGCCTCGCGAGTAGCTGCCCTGCGCGATGATCCGGCGCATCCCTTCCCGCTCGTCGTCGGTCGGAGTGTGCGCCTCGCCCACGACCTTCGCCGCGGTCACTGCCAGCCCCCGCACGTAGTCCGTAAGCTGCTCCGGCGACAGTGCACCCATCCCGCCGTCGTACACCTCATCGCGCAGCGCCTTCTCGAGCTCGTCGATCAGCTCAGAACGGTGTGTCGTCGCCATAGTTCCACTCCCCTCCAGTGGGCGGCTCCGAAGTCACCCACTGCTGTTCCTGCGCCGGCGCGGACGCTGCCGGGCGCTGCTGGCCGTTGCCGTGTGCGGCGCGCGTGACCTGCGCCGTCGCGAAGCGGAGCGACGGACCGATCTCATGGATCTCGAGCTCGAACGTCGTGCGCTGGTTGCCCTCACGGTCCTGGTAGTTCCGCTGACGGAGACGACCCTGGACGATCGCGCGCATGCCCTTCGTGAACGTCGCGGCGATGTGCTCGGCGGTGTCGCGCCAGGCGACCGCGCGGAGGAACAGGCTCTCGCCGTCCTTGTACCCGCCAGCCTCGCGATCGGCGATCCGGGCGGTCGACGCGATCGTGAGGTTCACGACCGGGACGCTGCCCTGCGTGAAGCGGAGCTCGGGATCGGCGGTCAGGTTGCCGACGACGGTGATGATCGTTTCGCCGGCCATCAGTCCTCGTCCCCCGGCTGCTGCGCGAACGTGACCGGGACGATCTGGCCCGCGTCGAGCGTGATGCGCGCGGACGGCATGGCCTCGATGAAGAACTCGGCCGGGACCGACACCTCGAGCTTCACGATGAAGTCGCCGGGCGCGACCTCGGCGTCGGTGGACTTGACCGTCTTCACGACCGTCATCCCTTCGAGGTTCCCGTAGTAGCTGCCCTTCGGGCGGAGGTGCAGGTACACCGTGTCCGTCAACGTCTTCGGCGTGAAGCTGCCGATCTTGATCTCGCTCATGCTGTCTTCCCCTCTTCTGCGAGCCACCGCTCGCGCTCTCCGGCGAGATACCGCCGGAGCTGTTCGGTCTTCTCCTGGAACGCCTGCGCCAGCGCGTCCTTCACCGGCAGAGCGACGAGGCGCTCCCGGCGAAGACGACGACGCCGTGCCGACGACTGCTCCAACTCGGCGATGAACTCCGCGAACCACTCGTCGCAGAGCCGCCAATCGGCCTCAGAACGGATCACCACCCCACTCCTTCCCGTGCTGGTCGAGCTCCTTGTGGTAAGTCGCGAGCTTCTCCTCGTAGATGCGGCGCGCGAGCCACTCGTCGCGCTGCAGGCGGGCCGTCCGGCAGGGCCCGCACGAGACCTTCTGGATCCCGTTCGGGTGCTCGGAGCAGCCGATCGGCGGAGCATCGAGCAGCAGCGGGCGTGCCGGCGGTGCGGGCACCGCTTCGCGCTCCCCCGCCACCGCGGCCC
>NZ_SSDM01000164.1:0-13210 GCF_004794375.1 Microbacterium sp. K35
CCCGACTGCATGGTGCGCACGACGGTCGCGCCCACCATGCAGTCGGGCGGCACCGCCGCGAACGTGCTGCCCTCGCAGGCGTCGGCCACGGTGAACCTGCGCATCGCGCTCGGCGAGACCACGCAGCAGACCGTGTACCGCGTGCGTCGACGGGTGCGCGATCCGCTCGTCTCCGTGGAGGTGGTGGAGGCCAGTGAGCCGTCGCCGGAGTCGTCGACCGAGAACGCGCAGTTCGCCCTGCTCGCCGCGGCGCTCGACGTCTCGCACCCCGGCGTCCCCGCCGTGCCGTACGTGATGATGGCGGCGACCGACTCCCGGCACTTCCACCGGTTCGCCCCGGCCGTGTACCGCTTCGCGCCGCTGGACATGTCGAATGCGCAGCGCGCATCGATCCACGGCGTCGACGAGAGCGTGGGGATCGCGGCGCTGGAGCGGGGGGAGCGGTTCCATCGCGCCCTCCTCGAACGACTAGGGTGATCTCACCCCCTCCGGGATCCACCCCGGCACCCGACCTCTCGAAGCAGGAGACGCGATGACGCGCACCCGCACCCTGGGCACCCTCGCCGTGGTCGTCGGCTTCCTCGCGTTCGTCGAGTTCACCAGCGGCGTGCTCCAGGGGTACTACACGCCGATGCTCAGCGACATCGCCCGCCACCTGGGCATCCACGACGCCGACGTGAACTGGCTGGAGGGGTCGCAGCTGATGCTGTCGGCACTCGTGGTGCCCGCGTTCGCGAAGCTCGGCGACATGCTCGGCCACAAGCGCATGCTGCTGATCTCGACCGCCGTGACCGCGGCCGCCGCGCTCGTGCTGCCGTTCACCGACTCGTTCGCGGTGTTCCTGCTCGCCTGGTCGCTCATGGGCTTCTATGTGGTGTGGCTGCCGCTGGAGATCGCCCTGATCTGGTCGCGGTCACGGCGCATGGAGGGGCGCTCGTCGATCACGGCGAAGGCGGCGGGCCTCCTGGTCGCCGCCCTGGAGGGTGGGGCGATCATCGGCGCCCTCGTCGGCGGCGCGCTGATCGACGCCCTCCCGCTGACGGTCGTGCTGCTCGTGCCCGCCGTGCTGATCGTGGTGTGCTTCTTCGTGATCCTGTTCGGCGTGCGGGAGTCGCCCGAGCCGACCGGCGGCGTGTTCGACACGGTCGGCCTGGTGCTGATCTCCCTCGCGCTGCTGTGCTTCACGGGCGGGCTCAGCCTGCTGCGCCTCGAGGGCGGCCTCGGCAACCCGTGGTCGTGGGCGGTCGTGGCGCTGGGGCTTCTGCTGGTCGTGCCGTTCGTGCGGTGGGAGCTGCGCTGCGACGACCCGCTGATCGACGTGCGCATGTTCCGGTCTCCGGCGCTCGGGCCCGTGTTCCTCACGGCGGGACTGTTCGGGGTGAGCGTGCTGGGCGCGCAGGCGCCGCTGTCGACCTTCGCGCGCACCGACCCCGAGGTGTACGGCTACGGGCTGGGGACGACCGGCTTCGCGACGTCGCTGATCATCGGGGTGTACCTGGTCGCGATGATCGCGGGCGCGCTGCTGTTCCCGGTCGTGGCACGCCGGGCGTCGCCGCGGATCACGCTCCTCGGGGCGTCGGTGCTGGTGGGCATCGGGTTCCTGCTGTTCCTGCCGTTCCACGACGCCTATGGGCAGGTGATCGCGAACATGGTCGTGGTGGGGCTCGGCTCCGGCGCCCTCGTGGCGGCGCTGCCGGCCGCGGCGGCGTCGGCGGCTCCGGCGACGCAGACGGGCGTCGCGACCGGGCTCACCAACTCCGTGAAGACCGTGGGCGGTGCGATCGCCTCGTGCGTCTTCGGCATCGCACTACTCCACGGCGTCGCGAGTGGTGCGGGCGCGGTCGCCGACGGGACGGCGGGGTCGCTCGCGGGCTATGTCACGGTGTGGGTCGTCTGCGGGGCGACCGCGCTCGCCGCTGCGGTGCTCCTGCTGTTCGTGCCGAAGCAGGCCTTCACGGATCGCGCGGTCGAGGCCGAGGCGGCACCGGTCGCCTGACGGCCGGGCGAGCAGCGCGGTCGGACGGATCGGCCGCGTCAGGCGTCGCGGTCGAGGCCGAACGTGCGCTTCACCAGGGCCTGCACGTCGCGGTCGAGACCGTCGATCCGGGTGTGCACGGCATCGAAGCGCGCGTCGACGGCGTCGAACCGGGCGTCGACCGTCGCGAAGCGGGCGTCAACCGCGTCGAAGCGGCCGTTCATCTCGTTGCGGAGCCCGCCGACCTCGCTGCGGAGCACGCGGACGAACATCGTCGACATCACGGTCAGGGTGCCGCACATCAGAGCGGTGAACGCGCCGATCATCGTCCAGATCTGTGCCGCATCCACCGATTCCATCTCCTCATCGTCGCATCGGATGATCCACCCTGCCAGCATCCTGGTGCCGGGCCCGACCACGTCTCCGAGAACCGCGGGACGGGGTGCTCGGCGCGTATCGGTGCAGAGAGAGTGGTCCTGCGACGGCGCGGTCAGGCGTCCTTCGGCGGGTTGTACATGAACTCGACGCGGATGCCGTCGGCGTCCTCCACGAAGGAGGCGTAGTAGCGCTCCGAGTAGCGGGGATACTCCTTGGGCTCCCGCACCGCGCTCCACCCGGCGTCGAGCGCGAGCGCGTGGAAGCGGTCGACCTCCGCGCGCGACGGCATCGCGAAGGCGAGGTGCTGCCACCCGATGCGTCCGTGCCGATGCGGCTCCGAGTCCTCGTCCCACGTGTAGAGGATGATCTCGGTCTCGTCACCGTTGTGCCACGAGATGGAGTGGTCGTCCTCCCCGCCGGACTCGTAGCCGAGCGCGGTCAGGACGGGATGGAACTGCGCCCGCCCCCGCTCGAGGTCGCCGACGGTGATGCCCAGGTGATCGAGGAGTGCCATCGGCCCAGTCTGTCAGCGATCGCGGACGGTGTCAGTGGGGAGCGTGATACTCGGCTTCGCCCCGCTTCCAGTACCCCTTCACGACGGCCTTCGCGGTGTCGACACCCCACCGGTCGAGCAGCGCGCGACCCGGCTTGACGATCGACTGCTCCGCCGCGATGAACACGAACGGATCGGTGCCGACGAGGTCGTCTCCCGACAGCGACTCCAGGAACGCGATCAGCGCCGAGCCGGCCGGGTCGTCCCCGCGGTGCAGCCACTGCACCGGTACCGGGGCGGCGAGGTCGAGCTCGCCGCTCTCGGCCACGGTCTCGATCACGATGCGGGCCGGGGCGTCGTCGGGGATCAGCGCGGCGAAACGGCGGATCGCGGGGATCGCGGTCTCGTCGCCGACGAGCAGCCAGGAGCCTGGGGTGCCGGTGACGACGGCGGCGCCGCGCGGACCGCCGACGCCGATCTCGGAGCCAAGGCGCGCGGTGGCCGCCCACGGTGCGGCGACGCCCTGGTCGCCGTGCACCGCGAACTCGACGTCGAGCCAGTCCTCGCCCCACGCGAGCGGCGTGTACTCGCGGCTGGGCGCGGCGCGCAGTTCCTCCACCGACTCCACGGGGCCGTCCGGGAAGAACAGGCGCATGTGGTCATCGGCGCCGGGGGAGTCGAATCCGGCGAGGTCCGGCCCGGTGAGGCGCACGCGCACGAAGTCCGGGGCGAGCCACTCGCGCGCGGTCAGGGTGACGGTGCGGAAGCGCAGCTCGAGGCCGCGACGCTCGATCGTGAAGCCGGATTTCGTATCGCTCATAAAGTAAGGCTAACCTAAAAAGCACGACGGATGGTTCCCTGCGATCCGCTCCGTCCGACCGGCGCCCTCGAGTGCGCGACCACCCCGCAGAACAGGAGTCTCTCCATGTCCGTGCCCAGAACCCTCACCGCCACCAGCGTCGCCCTGGTCGGCCTGCTCGCGCTCTCCGGCTGCGCCACCGGCGCCGAAGCCGAACCCGAGGAGACCGCCGCCGCCTCCGGCACCGTGACCGTCGAGGACAACACGGGCGAACACGAGATCGCCACCCCGCCCGCCTCGGTCGTCGCCCTCGACAACCGCACCTTCCAGACCCTGTCCGACTGGGGCATCGAGCTCTCCGCCGGCGCCGTCTCCCTCATGCCGGAGACCGTGTCGTACGCGAAGGACGACGGCATCGTCGACATCGGCCTGCACACCGAGCCCGACCTGGAGGCGATCGTCGCGGCCGACCCCGACCTCATCATCAGCGGTCAGCGCTTCACGCAGCACAATGCCGCGATCGCCGAGCTCGTCCCCGACGCCACGATCATCGACCTCGAACCGCGCGACGGCGAGGCGTTCGACGCCGAACTCAAGCGACAGACCACCGTCCTCGGCGAGATCTTCGGCAAGCAGGACGAGGCGCAGAAGCTGGTCGACGAGTTCGACGCCGCGGTCGAGCGGGCCAAGGCCGCCTACGACGACGCCGACACCGTCATGGCCGTCAACACCTCGGGCGGCCAGATCGGCTACCTCGCTCCGACCGTCGGCCGCTCGCTCGGCCCGATCTACGACATCCTCGGCCTCACGCCGGCCCTCGAGGTCGACGACGCGAGCGACGACCACCAGGGCGACGAGATCTCGGTCGAGGCGATCGCGGCCTCGAACCCCGACTGGATCCTCGTGCTCGATCGCGACGCGGTGTTCGCGGCGGAGACGCCCGACTACGTGCAGGCCGCCGAGATCCTGGAGAGTTCCGAGGCCCTCGCCGGCGTCACCGCGGTGAAGGACGAGCAGATCGTCTACATGCCCACCGACACGTACCTGAACGAGAGCATCCAGACGTACACCGCGTTCCTGAACGACCTCGCCGACGCGCTCGAGAAGAGCGACGACAAGTAAGGGCCGGGTGGCGGCGCCCGCGATCAGGGCGCCGCCACCGGCATCCCCCATGACCTCTCCTCTCCTCGCCCCGACGCCGCGATCGTCCGCGCGGCTGTTCGACCCGAAGCTGCTCCTCGGGGTGCTCGTCGTCGCGGTTCTCCTGGCGCTCTCGCTCGTCACCGGCGTCTACGACATCGCCGGTGCCGACGACGGCGCGCAGATGTTCCAGATCACCCGCGTGCCCCGCACGATCGCCCTCGTGCTGGCCGGGGCCGCGATGGCGATGGCGGGCCTGGTGATGCAGCTGCTCACCCAGAACCGCTTCGTCGAGCCGACGACGACCGGCACGACCGAATGGGCGGGCCTCGGCCTGCTCGCCGTGATGCTGCTGGTGCCGCAGCCGTCCCTGCCGCTGCGCATGGCCGGGGCCGTGCTGGCCGCCTTCGTCGGCACGATGGTCTTCTTCGCCTTCCTGCGGCGGGTGGCGCTCAAGTCCTCGCTCATCGTCCCCATCGTCGGCATCATGCTGGGGGCGGTCGTCGGCGCGATCACCACCTACCTCGCGCTCGTCACGAACTCGCTGCAGATCATCGGCGTGTGGTTCGCCGGCAGCTTCACGTCGGTCATGCGCGGCCAGTACGAGATGCTGTGGATCGTCGCGCTCATCGGGGTGATCGTGTTCCTCGTCGCCGATCGGCTGACCATCGCCGGACTGGGGGAGGAGATCGCGACGAACGTCGGGGTGAACTACAACCGGATGATCCTGCTCGGCACCGTGCTGATCGCCGTCACGACCGGCGTCGTGACGGTCGTCGTCGGCAACCTGCCCTTCCTCGGGCTGATCGTGCCGAACATCGTGTCGATGGTGCGCGGCGACGACCTGCGCAGCAACCTGCCCTGGGTCTGCCTGCTGGGCATCGCGATCGTCACCGTGTGCGACATCATCGGCCGCACGATCATCATGCCCTTCGAGGTGCCCGTGTCGCTGATCCTCGGGGTCGTCGGGGCGGTCGTGTTCGTGCTCCTCCTGCTGAGGCAGCGTCGTCGTGGCTGAGCGGACGGCGACGGAGTCCCGGCCCGACGCGACGACCCGGTCGGCCGGTTCCTTCACGACGCCCCGCGCGCGTCGCCGCTACGTCGTGGTGCTGGTCGTGCTCGCCGTGATCGCCGCCGGATCCGCGTTCGGGCTCCTGGCGTGGGACAACCCGATGCCCGTCGGCACGCCGGGGTTCTGGCGCATCGCCCAGCACCGCGCGACCGCCGTGGTCGTGATGGCCGTCGTCGCCGTGGCCCAGGCCGTGGCGACCGTGAGCTTCCAGACCGTCACGAACAACCGCATCATCACGCCGTCGATCATGGGCTTCGAGTCGCTCTACCGCGTGGTGCAGACCACCACCGTGTACCTGTTCGGCGTCGCGGGGCTGGTCGCCGTCCAGGGGGCGGGACAGTTCGCCCTCCAGGTCGTGATCATGGTGGGCCTCGCCGTGGTCCTCTACGGGTGGTTGCTCTCGGGGCGCTACGGCAATCTCCAGATCATGCTGCTCGTGGGCATCGTGATCGGCGGAGGGCTGGGCGCGATCGCCACGTTCATGCAGCGGTTGCTGACGCCGAGCGAGTTCGACGTGCTCGCGGCCCGCCTGTTCGGCAACGTGTCGAACGCCGACCCGGCGTACCTCCCCCTCGCGATCCCGCTGGTCGCCGGAGCCTCGCTGCTGCTGTGGTCGCGGTCGCGTCGGCTCAACGTGCTCGCGCTCGGTCCCGACGCGGCCCGGTCCCTCGGGATCGATCACCGACGCGAGCAGTTCCTCGTGCTGACGCTGGTCGCGGTGCTCATGGCGACCTCGACCGCCCTGGTCGGTCCGATGACGTTCCTCGGGTTCCTCGTCGCGACGCTCGCCTACCAGTTCGCCGACTCGCACGACCATCGGCTGATCTTCCCGGTCGCGGTGCTCACCGCGTTCTCGATCCTCGCCGGGGCGTACTTCGTGATGAAGAACGTGTTCTACGCGCAGGGCATGGTGTCGATCCTGATCGAGATCGTCGGCGGCACCGTGTTCCTCCTCGTCATCCTCCGAAAGGGCAGACTGTGATCGCACTCGACGGCGTGCGCCGTGACTACAGCAGCGAGGTCGCGATCGGACCCGTCGACCTCCGCATCCCCGCGGGCGGCATCACCGCCCTCATCGGACCCAACGGCGCGGGCAAGTCCACGCTGCTGACGATGATCGGCCGGCTCAACGGCATGGACGCCGGCGCCATCGAGATCGCCGGACTGGATGTGGCGTCCACGAAGTCGAAGGACCTGGCGAAGGTGGTGTCGATCCTGCGGCAGGAGAACCACTTCGTCACGCGCCTCACCGTCCGCCAGCTCGTCGGGTTCGGGCGCTTCCCGCACTCCCAGGGGCGCCTGAACCGGCACGACGAGGAGGTCATCAGCCAGGCGATCGACTTCCTCGACCTCGGCGCGCTGGAGGGGCGCTACCTCGACGAGCTCTCCGGAGGGCAGCGACAGCGGGCCTACGTGGCGATGGTGCTCGCGCAGGACACGGAGGTCGTGCTGCTCGATGAACCCCTCAACAACCTCGACATGCGGCACGCGGTGCAGATGATGAAGCACCTGCGGCGGGCGGCCGAGGAGCTAGGGCGCACGATCGTCATCGTGCTGCACGACATCAACTTCGCCAGTCACTACGCCGACCACATCTGCGCCATGAAGGACGGGCGGGTGGTGGAGTTCGGCCCGCCCGCGCAGATCATGACCGACGACGTGCTGACCCGCGTGTTCGACACCGAGGTGCGGGTGGTCGAGGGACCCTCCGGTCCCCTCGCGGTGTACTACTAGAGCTCGATGCCGTGGTCTTCGTCGTTCACGCCGGCGTTGTGGCCGCGGCGCGACTCGTAGCCCAGGAACCACCCGAGCCAGACGATCGCGGCGAGCAGCACCCCGAGCCACACGTTCTGGAAGATGAGACCGACGACCACGCCGACGATCAGCAGGCCGAGGGTGACGGTGATCCGGAGCGCGGCGCGGGACATGGCCTCAGCATACGTCCCGGCGCCCCGTGGGCGTGCGGCCGTATCGCGGCTCAGCGGCGACGGTGGTCCTCGGGGGCGAGCCGGGGTCCGCGTCGCGGTTCGACCAGGCCGCTCGCGAAGATGAGCCGGATGACGCGCTGGCGGTGGCCGGACCACGGCTCCAGTAGCTCGATCATCCCCGCGTCGTCCGTGCGATGACCCGCGAGGGCGTGGCCGACCTCGTGCGCGAGATGGTAGTCGCCCACGCTGACCGCATCCGGGTCGCCCAGCGCGCGGATCCTCGTCTCGGCCGCGGTCCACACGCCCACGCCGGGCAGGCTCGTGAGCACGCGGTCGCGGTCCGCTCCTGTCTCCGCCGCCTGCACGGCCCGCGCGATGCGGTCGCCGCGTTCGGCGGCGCGCACGATCGTCTTGGACTGCGGGGGTTCGACGCCCGCGCGGTGCCACGCCCACGACGGGATGCGCCGCCACTGCTCGGCGGTCGGCGCGACGGCCATCGGGCGCGGGGTGGGGCCGGGTGCGCGGTCGCCGTAGCGCGAGACCAGGTAGCGCCACGCGCCGAACGCCTGCATCGAGGTGACCTTCTGCTCCAGGATCGCGCAGGCGAGCGCGTCGAACACCTCGTCGGTGCGGGCGAGCCGGATGCCGGGGTTGCGCCGGGCGGCTTCGGCGACGAGGGGGTGGTGCGACGGGTCGAACCCGGTGGGGTCGTCGGTCGCGCCGCAGAGCGCGGGGACGAGGGACAGGGCGTGGTCGGCGCCCGGACCCCATGCGGTCGCCGTCACGGCGTTCCCCGCCATGCGCAGCGCGAGCGTGGACGGGCCCTGCGGAGTGCGCACCGCGCGCCAGATGACGTGACCGTCGAACACGGTGGTCGGGTCGGTGCCACCGCGGCGCAGCATCCCCACCGTGCGGCGGAGGTCGAGCGGATGCGGCGGACGGTAGGTGGTCTCCCGCCGCAGGTCCGCCGGCACGGCCGCAGGGGGCGCTGACGGGGCGGTGAGGGTCATGCGCCCACCCTACGCGGCGCTCCTGACATCGGCTCCCGGCGTGCGCCGCGGCCCGCGGGGGCCGTGCTCGGCACGATGGCCGAGCCGCGCGGGCGTGCTCTCAGAAGCGGTCGGGCGAGGGGGTGCCGTGGCCGTAGCGGATGACGACGTCGGCGTGGCGATCGAACCGGTAGCCGATGCCGCGGACCGTCCGGACGATGTCCTCGTAGCGGCCGAGCTTGGCCCGCAGCCGGCGCACGTGCACGTCGATCGTGCGCTCGCCGGGGGCCTCGTCGTCCTGCGCCTGCCACAGGGCGGAGACCAGCTCGCTGCGCTCGATCGTGCGGCCCTCGCGGAGCACGAGGTACTGCAGCAGCTCGAACTCCTTGTACGTGAAGGCGGCGGACTCGCCGTCGATCAGGACGCGCTTGCGGGAGATGTCGACGGTGACCCCGGTCTCCTCCGGCACCGTCTCCTCTTCGGCTGCGGCCTTGGTCCTGGCGATCGCGCCGGGCTCCTGCAGGGCGAGCCGGACGACGTCCAGGTCGCGGCCACCCGAGCCGTGCGGGGCGAGGGCGACGGTCGCGTGCGTCTCGGCGCCGGGTGCGAGCTCGGCGAGGGTGCGGCGGAGGGCGTCGACGAGGAGCGGGAGGCTGACGCCGGCTTCCGCTGCCTTGATCTCGTCGAGGCCGACGTAGAGGGCGAAGCCGCGCGGAGAGCGGACGGCGGGGAGGTCGGCACCGGCGGTGGCGGCGGAGTCGCTGCCGGGGTGGACGGTGCGGACGGGGGCGGTGGTGGCGGGACGCTCGAGAAGGGCGGAGTTCGACATGATGATGGAGTCCTCAAGACGTGAGCCCGAAGCGACGGGGGCTCGGATGCGTTGCATGAATGACCGGCGGAGCCGGGAAGCGAGCAAGGGTGGATGCTCGAGACGCTGCTCCCGCAGATGGCGAGGAGTCAGGTCAGGCGGGGTGGCTGTTCGTTCAGCGACACATTCGGCAACACATGCCAACGCGACCGGGCATCATCATCCCGGCAGTCCCGTTCGCCTCCTGGGCGGACAAAGGGCGTGCGTTGGTGGTCATGGGGGGATTATGTCCGATCGTGACGACGCATGTCAAAACGTCCGGGCGTGGCGGAGGGGCGTAACGTGGCACGGATGACGATCTCGCACACCGTCGGCGGCTTCATCCTGACCGACGAGAAGGACGCATCGCGGTATACGCTCACGCGCGACGGGAAGCTGGTCAGCGTGCTGGACTATCGCGACGACGGCCACACGATCGCCCTGACCCGCGCCTTCACGGTGCCGACTTTCCGCGGCCATGGCTACGCGGGAATCGTGGTCGACGGGGCGGTCGCCGACATCGAGGAGCGGGGCGACCGCACGGTCGACGCGGTCTGCTGGTACGTGGCGGAGTGGTTCGCCGCGCACCCCGAGCGAGCCGGAGTCCTCCGCCGCCGCTGAGGCGCGAGTATGACGCCGTGTTACGTGCACGGTCGTGCTTCCTCCGGCCGGCTCGGCTGCCCGCGGCGGGCCTCAGACCGAATGTCGGAGGTCGTTCGTACGGTGTGAGTATGCGGATCCTGCACACCTCGGACTGGCACATCGGCCGGACCTTCCACGGCAACTCCACGCTGGAGGCGCTCGCCGAGGTGCTCGCCGCCCTGACCGTCCAGGTCGAGCAGGAGGGGGTCGACGTCGTGGTCGTCGCGGGCGACGTCTTCGATTCGGCGACGCCGTCCGCCGCGGCGTACACGCTCCTCGGCGACGCGCTGGTGGCGCTGCACGCCACGGGCGCGCGGGTCATCGTGACCAGCGGCAACCACGACTCGGCGGCGCGACTCGGCTTCCAGTCGCGGCTGCTGCGCGACGGCATCCATGTGCTGACCGATCCGCTCGCGATCGGGCGGCCCGTCACGATCGCCGACGACCACGGCCCCGTGCACTTCTTCGGCATCCCGTACCTCGAGCCCGCCATCGTGCGGCAGCACTGGCCGGAGGGTGACGCCGACGGGCGGCAGCTGCGCACGCAGGCACAGACCATGGCCCATGCGATGCATCTCGTCCGCGCGGGGATGCAGGAGCACGACGGGCGCTCCGTCGCGATCGCCCACTGCTTCGCCGCGGGTGTCGAGCCCACCGAGGGCCTGGAGCGCGAGGTGCGCCAGGGCGGCCTCGACGTCGTGCCGCTGAGCGTGTTCGACGGCCCCGACTACGTGGCGCTCGGCCACATCCACGGGCGGCAGCAGGTGAGCGAGCGCGTGCGGTACGCCGGAGCGCCCCTGCACTACAGCTTCGGCGAGCAGCACAAGCCCCGAGGGTCCTGGCTCGTGGACCTCGACGCCGACGGGCTCGCCCGCGTCGAGTGGCGGGAGCTGCCGGTGCCGCGGCGTCTCGTCACGCTCACCGGCAGCTTCGCGGAGATCCTGTCCACGGAGAACATCACGGCCCATGCCGACGACTGGGTGTGCGCGGTGTACACCGATGCCGTGCCGCAGTCCGAGCCCATGCGACGACTGCGCGAGGCGTACCCGCACTGCGCCATGGTGCAGCACCAGCCGATCGCCACGCGTGAGACGGAGGAGCACTCGTACGCACAGCGCCTGCGCTCCGCGGTCACCGACGCCGACCGGATCGGGGCCTTCCTCGAGCACGTGCGCGCCGGGCAGGGCGCGACAGAGGTCGAGCGCGAGCTGATCCGCGAGGTCCTCGACGACCGCGTCCGAGCGGAGGCTCTCGTCTAGATGCGTCTGCACCGCCTGGAGGTCGAGGGATTCGGACCCTTCCGCGCACGCCAGATCGTCGACTTCGACGCGTTCGCCGACGACGGCATCTTCCTGATCGCCGGTCGCACGGGCGCCGGGAAGTCGAGCATCCTCGACGCCGTGTGCTTCGGCTTGTACGGCGGGGTGCCCCGGTACGAGGGTGGCGAGAAGCGGTTGCGCAGCGACCACTGCGAGCCCGAAGACCCGTCGGAAGTGGTGGTCGAGTTCAGCACGCCGTCCGGCCGCTACCGCGTGACCCGGTCGCCGGAGTACCTCCGCCCCGCGCGCCGCGGTGGGGGTATGACGAAGCAGGCCGCAGCCGTCTCGCTCGAGGAGTCGACCGCATCGGGGTGGGTCGGCCGAGCGGCGCGCGCCGTCGATGTGGCACAGGAGCTCGATGAGATCCTCCAGCTGAGCAGGGAGCAGTTCCTGCAGGTGATCCTGCTCGCGCAGAACCGGTTCTCGGAGTTCCTGCTGGCCGGAAGCCGGGACCGGCAGTCGCTGCTGCGGCGGCTGTTCGGCACCGAGCGCTTCGAAGACGTGCAGGCGCGCTTCGACGAGCGGCGGCGACAGGCCGAGCAGGCGCTGGGTTCGCGGCTGGCGACGGTCGTTGCGCGACTCGAGGAGGCCGAGCGCCTGGTGACGGACGCGGGCCTGGGCGGGGAGAACGGCGGCGGTGAGGACATCGGCGGCGAAACGACGGAGACCGCGACGACGCCCACTGTGCAGGATCGGCTCGACGCGCTCGGGCGCGCACTCGCTCGCGCCGAGTACCGCTCCGAGCGTCGGGCCTCGGAGCGTGCCGACGCCGAGCGGCGGTCGGCGGAGGCGGACGCGGCGCTGGCGGCGCGGCGGGAGGATCGCCGTGCCCAGGTCGAGCGCGACAGGGCACGCGCGGCCCTCGCCCGCCTCGACGCCGAGGAGCCCCGGATCGCGGAGGCCAGGGTCGAGCTCGGGAACGCACGTGCCGCTGAGGCGCTGCGACCGACCATCGCGGCCGCGGCTCGCGCGCGGGAGGCCCTGGCGGAGGCTGTTGCAGGCGAATCGCGCGCCGCGGAGGAGTGGACGGCGTACGGCATCGAGGTGGACGACCTGGAGGCGTGGGTCACCGAGCGCCTGCGCGAGATCGGCGGGTGGGAACGCGCGGTCGTGCTGGAGCGGCACGCGACCGAGCGCGACGCCGAGCAGCGGGCCGCGGAGGCCGATGCGGCCTCGGCGCAGGCGCGGGTCGAGACGGCCGAGACCGAGCGCGACGCCCTTCCGGTCCAGCTCGCCGAGGTGGAGGCGGAGCGTGCCGCCGCCAGAGACCTCGCCGCGGGGCGACCGGGGCGGGAGGCCGCACTGCTCGCCGCGAAGGACCGGTGGGATGCCGCCAGGACGGCCGAGCGTCTCGCCGCGGCATGCGACGCAGCGGAGGCCGAGCTCGCACGGGTGACCTCGGAGCACGCAACGGCGCAGTCCCGGCTCGCGCAGCTGCGCCAGCGCCGCATGGACGGGATGGCGGGGGAGCTCGCCACGGCCCTGGTGGAGGGTGAGGCCTGCGCCGTCTGCGGCTCGACGGAGCATCCCGCGCCGGCCACCCACACCGACCCCGTCTCGGTCGACGACATCGCCCTGGCCGAGTCCGCCCGGGACGTGGCGGCGGCGGGGGAGCGCGCCGCCACGTC
>NZ_SSDM01000165.1:0-2737 GCF_004794375.1 Microbacterium sp. K35
CAGTGCCGGGCGTGCGCCGCCGAGATCGCCGACCTCGCCCACGCGGCGGGTGTCGCGCGGTCGACCGTCGCCGACGCGGAGCTGGAGTCGCCGCCCGCCGACGTGTGGGCGCGCATGCACGACGAGCTGGGCCTGCCGGAGCGGCTCCGGGCCGACCCTCTCCGCCCGGCGGAACCGACAGCGGGCGAGCCGCCCTCCGCCCCACGCCCGCAGCGCAGAATCGCCGCCCGCTGGTGGGTGCTCGCCGCCGTCACGGTCCTCGTCGTCACCGTGGGCGTGAGCACGTGGACGGCGATCTCGGCCGCACTCCGGCCGGTCACGGTCGCCACGGCGACGCTCGACCCGTTCCCCGACCACCCCGATGCGATCGGCACGGCAGAGGTGGACGAGGACCGCGACGGCGCGCGCACCCTCACGGTGTCGCTCGACGGCGAGGTCGGCTCGGAGGACTACCGGGAGGTCTGGCTCATCCGCAACGACGGGAAGGCGCTCATCAGCCTCGGCGTGCTCGACGCCGCGACCGGCGCATTCGCCATCCCCGCGAACGTCGACCTCGACGAGTACGACCTCGTCGACATCTCGTTCGAACCCGTCGACGGCGACCCGGCCCACTCGGGGAACTCCATCGTGCGCGGCACGCTCGACTTCAGCTGAGCGGAGCGCACGACGCCCGCGTCAAGGGGCATGTCCCGAACGCCGAACGCCCCCTACGCTGAGGCCATGACCACACTCATCCTCACTGTCGCGGGTGCCGACCGGCCGGGACTCGTCGCGGCGGTCGCCGACGTCGTCGACGCCCACGGCGGCAACTGGGAGAACAGCTCGCTGGCCGAGCTCGCGGGAACGTTCGCGGGCGTGATCGAGGTGTCGGTGCCGACCGACCGCGCGGGCGACCTGGAGACCGCGCTCCGGGCGATCCAGGGTCAGGGGCTCTTGACGCTGTCGGTGCTCACCGGGACCCGCGGCGTGGCGGAGGAGGACGAGGAGCGGCTGCTGGTGATGCAGGTGCTCGGCAACGACCATCCCGGGATCGTGCGGGAGGTGTCGGCCGTGCTGAACGCGCACGCGCTGAGCATCGAGGAGCTCGCGACCGAGACCCGCGATGCGGCGATGGCGGGCGGACGGCTGTTCGAGGCGTCGGTGATCGCGAAGGTGCCGCCGACGGTCGACCTCGACGCACTGCGGGCCGACCTGGAGCGACTCGCGACCGAGATCCAGGTCGACATCACCCTCGGCTGAGCGGACCCCGCCGGCGCGCACTCAGGCGGACGGCGTCTCCGCGGTCGGGACGTCGTCGAGCCCGGAGTACCGCCGCACCCAGTACTCGGTGTACGCGACGTGCGCGGATGCCGCGGCCGACGCGGCGACGGGATCGGCGGCGGCGAGGCCCCGCAGGATCGCGCGGTGCCCGGCGTCGGAGTGCACCTTGAGCTCCGCCGCGTCGTCGGGCTCCGAGATGCGGTACGCCCGGGAGCGGGAGCGCAGCACGTCGATCAGGCTCGTGAGGGCCTCGTTGCCCGCGACCGCGGAGATGCGCATGTGGAACTCGTGGTCGAGGCGTGACTGCGCCTCGAAGTCGGTCGTGGCCTCGATCTCGTCCAGCACCGCGGCGAGCGCCGCCACGGTGTCTGCGTCGATGCGGGCGGCCGCGAGTGCGGCGGCGTGGGGTTCGAGCACCCGGCGCAGCTCCGTCAACTCCAGCACTCCCGCCATGGGCAGCAGCCCGACGGTGAGGGAGAGACTGCCGATGAGGTCGGCCGCGCGCAGCTCGCTGACGTAGCTGCCCGAGCCGTGGCGCGTCTCCAGCACGCCCAGCGCCGCGAGCGTGCGGATGGCCTCGCGCAGCGATCCGCGGGAGACGCCGAGCCGTTCGCACAGCTCCCCCTCGCTGGGCAGGCGGTCGCCGGGGCGCAGCGCACCGTCGGCGATCAGCGCCCGCAGGCCGTGCAACGCCGTGTCGAGTGCGCTCATCGTCATCCTCCCTGACACCCCCGCCCCTCGTGCAGTCTGTCGGAACCGCTCCACGCGACAAACTCGTATGACAACTATGTTTCATCTTCGCGGATTCGTAGCCAAAATCGGGGCCTTGTGGCAAAGTTGTGCAACAACTCGCCCCCACTCATCGATGAGGTCCGATGCCCGCTCCGCTGTTCCCCGCTCCGCTCACGCTGAACTCCGGCCTGCGAGCGCGCGACGCCTGGCCTCTCGACCCCGCGGTCGTGCACCTCAACCACGGGTCGTTCGGCGCGGTGCCGTCGGTCGTGGTCGCACACCAGGACGCCCTGCGTCGCCGCGCCGACCTCAGCCCGGTCGAGTGGTTCCCCCGCATCGCCGAGCGCGTGCAGGACGCCAGGGAGCGCACCGCCCCGTTCGTCGGCGCCCGGGCGGACGACAGCGTCTTCGTGCCCAACGCCTCCGCCGCGGCGACCGTCGTGTACAACGCGCTGCGACTCGAGCACGGCGACGAGATCCTGGTGACGGATCAGGGCTACGGCGCGATCACCATGGGGGCGGAACGCCTCGCCCGCCGCTTCGGGGCGACCGTCCGCACCGTCGCCCTCCCGCTGCTCGCGCCCGACGACGAGATCGTGCAGCTGTTCGCCGACGCCCTCACCCCGCGCACCCGGCTGATCGTCGTCGACCAGATCACCTCGCCCACCGCCCGCCTGCTGCCCACGCGCCGCATCGCCGACCTCGCGGCCGAGCGCGGCGTGCGCACCCTCGTCGACGGCGCCCA
>NZ_SSDM01000166.1:0-386 GCF_004794375.1 Microbacterium sp. K35
CAGTGCATCGGCTCACGCGCGGGCCCGGCGACGGCGCGGCCGACTGGGTCGTGCGGCAGAGCCTCGCCCTGCCGGGGGTGGAGCTGCCGTGCCGGGTGCGGTTCGACGCGGCTTCGCGGCGCCTGCTGATCCCCGGGTACGGGAACGGGGCGCTCGGGGTGGTCGACCTCGACCGGGACGGCGGCTTCGCCGGGGCCGCCCGAGTGGTCGCGTTCACCGGCGGTGGGCCCGACCCCGAACGACAGGACGGCCCGCACGCCCACGACGCCCTCGCGCTCGCCGCCGGCATCGGCGTGACCGACCTCGGCGCGGACGTGCTGCGCATCCTCGACCCGACGACCCTCGCCGAGCGGGCGCCGCTGGAGCTCCCCGCGGGCACGGCTGGC
>NZ_SSDM01000167.1:0-681 GCF_004794375.1 Microbacterium sp. K35
CGGCGGGCTCGGTCACGGAGGTGGTGGCGGGGCGCCAGGCCGCGGTCACGGCGGCGACCGTCTCGCCGCGGTGCACGGCGGCGGCCTGGATGGCGGCGCCGCGCGCGGTGCCCTCCGGCGCGTCGACGGTGTGCACGGGGCGCTGCGTGAGGTCGGCGATCATCTGCCGGTAGGCGAGCGAGCGGGCGCCGCCGCCGATCGCGATGGTGTGGCCCGTGGTGGGGATGCCGAGCGCCGCGAGGGCCCGCTCCCCGCGGACGAGTCCGAGCGCGACGCCTTCGAACGCGGCGAGGGCGAGCTGCTCGCGTCCGGTCGCGGTGGTGAGTCCGGCGAGCATGCCCCGGGCGGACGGGAGCCGGGGCGAGCGCTCCCCGTCGAGGTAGGCGGCCAGCACGGGTCGCTCAGGGTCGAGCGGGGCGGCGAGGGCGAGGTCGGTGAGCTCGCGGTGGTCGACGCCGAGCAGCCGCGCGATCGTGTCGGTCACCTTGGTGGCGTTGAGCGTGCAGACGAGCGGCAGGTAGCCGCCGGTCACGTTGGCGACACCGTCGACGGCCCCGGTCACGTCGGCGACCGGGTCGGGCGTGGTCGCGAACACGACGCCCGAGGTGCCGAGGCTGTACGCCACGTCGCCCTCGCCGAGCCCGATGCCCTGGGCGGCGAGGTGCTGGTCGCCCAGGGCAT
>NZ_SSDM01000168.1:0-13816 GCF_004794375.1 Microbacterium sp. K35
CGGCGGCCTCGTCGTCGTGGCGCTCGCCGCCGGGGGAGGCGTGCTGATCGCCCGCCGCAGCCGCACGGCACAGGCCGAGCCGGAGACCACCGAGGTCTGAGCCGCGGACGCACCCGCCCTCTCCCGGACGACCGGGGGAGGGCGGGTGCGCAGGGGGCCGGGTGCCCGACCCGCCCGGACGGTGGGACAATGGAGACATGGCCCCCCAGGATTCCCACCAGACCGTCGAAGCGACCGTGCGCCGTGTGCCGCGGTACGGCGTGCTCATGGGCATCGGGGTCGTGCTCGGGGTCGTCGTCGCGGGCGTCCTCACGATGATGGGCAGCTACGACGAGTCGCAGGCGCTCGACGTGGTGTATCCCCCCGGTCAGGTGTTCGGGTTCCTGCTGCTGTGGACCGTACCGATCGGTCTCGCGCTCGGCGGGGTCGCCGGGCTCGTGCTGGAGCGGGTCGCGCGGCGCCACGACCGCGTGGTGAAGGTCGACCGCGAGACCGTCGTCGACGGCGAGGACTGAGCTCAGGCCAGCTCGGCGATCACGGGCCGGATGGCCGCGTCGAACGCCACCACGTCACGCCGCAGGCCGTCGGTCACTGCGACCGACAGCGCCCCGATCCACCAGATGCCCCGCTGTGACAGCGGGAGCACCTGCACGTTCAGCTCGAACGAGTGGGCGCGCCGGCCGATCTCCCGCTCGAACTCCGCGATCGCGCTCGCATAGGCGCGGTACGCGTCGCCGCCCGTGTGGCTGGTCATGGCGCCGACGTAGCGGTCGTGCGCCGCGTGAGCGAAGCGCAGGGCGGTCGCGGCGTGCGGCCGGATCGCCGCGGCGAGCTCGTCTGCCCCGGTCGCGGGCAGCGCGACGAGCGTCTCGAACCCGTCGATGAGCTCGAGCGGCACCCCGGAGTGATGCGCCCGCGGCTCGACCGTCATGTCCCAGTAGTCGCGCCACTGCGCCTCGATGGCGGGCGAGGCGTCCACGGCATCCGGTGCTCGCACGGGGAGCTCCCGGAGGGCGGGCAGGTCCTCCGGCGCGCGGATGCCCAGCAGCTGCCGCAGGGCGAGCGCGACCAGCACGGGGACGCTCGCGTCCTCGCGGATGAGCCACTGCGGCTTGTCGGCCATGCGCCCATCGTAGGGGGCGGTGCACCGGGCTCGGCGTCCTCGCAAGGTAAACCCCTGGACGAGCCGCGTCAACCCTCGCCGTGATACCCGGAGGGGGGAGTAGACCTGCCTGCACGTCGGCGGCCGTCGGCGCGGAGTCGAGAGGAAGAACGATGTCGCAGAGCAATGCACAGGGTGTCGCCGGCGGCGGCACGGACGAGTCGCCGGGGACCGTGAAGACCGCCGCGCACGAGGCGGCCGGGGTCGCCGGTACCGCGAAGGATGAGGCGGCGGGGGTCGTCGAGACCGCGAAGGCCGAGGCCGGCGCTGTCGCGCACGAGGCGAAGGACCAGATCCGCGACCTGTACCACCAGACCACGGCCGAGCTGTCGGAGCAGGCGGCGATCCAGCAGCGTCGCGTCGCGGACGGGCTGCGGTCGGTCGGCGGGGAGCTCGGGTCGATGGCGCAGAACGCCGAGGGCGGGGTGGCGGCGGATCTGGTCCGTCAGGCCTCCACCCGCATCCAGGGCATCGCCGGCTGGATCGGCGACCGTGACCCGGGGTCGCTGCTGACCGAGGTGAAGTCGTACGCGCGGGCCAAGCCGGGCACGTTCATCGCGGTCGCCGCCGTGGCCGGACTCGTCGTGGGACGCCTGACCCGGGCGCTGTCCGAGGGGGCGGCGGAGTCGGGTTCCGGCACGTCGACGCCGACCGCCTCCGGGCTCTCGGGAGCGGGGGCCACTCCGAACCTCGACCCGGCGGCGACGACGCCGGCGGCGGTTCCCGGTTCCACGACGAGCGCGGGCGTGGGTGCCGGTGTCGGTGCGGCCGGAGCCTCGGACACGGGCGGCAGCACCACGCTCGGCCAGCCGCCGCTGCCGACCGACGGCACCGTGCCGGGTGCCCCCGATGGGATGAGCGGCATCGACGCGGGTACCGCGCCGTGGGGCGTGACCCGTGACGAGGACCGCGGCGACACCCCGCTCTACGACAGGACGGACGCGGCCAACCGCGCACCGGGTGACGAGGAGCGACCATGACCGACGCCACCCCGACGCCTTCGGAGCAGAAGGCGGAGACCACCTCGCTGGGCGACCTGCTCAGCGAGGTCACGAGCGACCTGTCCACGCTGATGCGACAGGAGCTGGAACTCGCGAAGGCGGAACTCAAGCAGTCCGCGACGCGGGCCGGCCGCGGAGCGGGCATGCTCGGCGGGGCGGGCTACGGCGCGATGATGGCCGTCTTCTTCCTCTCCGTCGCGCTGTGGTGGGGTCTCGGCTACTACGTGACCGGTCTCGGCTGGTCGGCCGTGATCGTCGCGGTCATCTGGGCGCTGGTCGCCCTGGTCCTGTTCCTGGCGGGACGCACGCAGTTGAAGAGCATCGAGGGGGCGCCGCGCACGGTGGACAGCCTCAAGCGGATTCCCGATGCCGTGAAGAGGAATGAGGAGAACAAATGAGCGATTCACCCGACGCGATCCGTGCGGACATCGAGCGGACCAGGGCGGAGTTCGGCAGGGACGTCGACGCGCTCGCCGACAAGGTCACCCCCTCGAAGGTCGTGCACCGGCAGACGCAGAAGATGAAGGGTGCCGCGCGCTCCGTGGTCGACCGCGTCATGGGCGTGGCCGACGACGCGGGCAGTCACGTGGGCGACGCGTCGTCCTCGGTGGCGGATGCCGGCCGGCACGCCGTGGCGAAGGCGCAGGGCAACCCGCTCGCGGTGGGGCTCATGGCCTTCGCCGCCGGGCTCGTCGTCGCCGCCGTCATCCCGTCCTCCACGAAGGAGAAGGAGCTGGCGGGCGAGCTGAAGGAGAAGGCCCAGCCGCTGGTCGACGAGGTCACCGAGGTCGCGAAGACCGTGGGCGAGGATCTCAAGGAGCCGGCGCAGGAGGCGTTCGCGGCCGTGAAAGACGAGGCCGCCGGTGCCGCCGAGCACATCCGCGATGACGCGACCCACGCGGTGGACGAGGTCAAGGGCAGTGCGCAGGACGCCCGCGACACCGTCACCGGAAGCTGATCGGCGAGCGCTCCCCGGGGTCCGATGCCGCGGCACGGCACCGGACCCCCGGGCTCTGTAGCCGGTCGGGGGCTCCGGGCGCAAGCCCGTTCTCCGACCGGCTCCGTCATGACAGGGTCATGATCATGAAACTCGTCTCCTACGCCGGGCAGCAGGTCGTCACGACGGACGACGTGGCGGACGCCCTGGTCACCCTGGCCGCCTCCCTCGCCAGCGAGGGCGAGTCCGCGGCCGTGCAGATCCCGATCCACGTGGACGGGGAGAAGGACAGCGCCGACCTGATCGTCGGCGTCGGGAACGACCTCCTGGTCGGTCCGCAGTCGTCGAACGGCGACGACCCGGACTTCTCCGCGGACGCGGCAGCCCTGCGCGAGCACCGTTTCTACCCGAAGCCGACGGCCGAGGACGGGGATGTCGACGACGACGGACTGCCGGCGATCGACCTCGACCTGGACCGCGGAGTCTGACGTGTCGCATCCGCAGACGCTCGACGTGCCCGAGGAGGGCGCCGCGCACACACCGTCGAAGGCGCTGTGGGCGTCGGTCGCGGACGGGTTCTACGTGGGCAGCCACGCCGGAACCTTCCTCGGCTACGTCGACCGCCAGCCCGGGGGCCTGTGGCGCGCCTTCGACTCCGCCTCACAGATCATCGGCGACTTCACCGACCATCACACGGCCATCGCCGCGGTGACCGAGGCCATGACGGACGACACCGCTGCAGGGGGACACCTCGGATGACGATCGACCACGCGCTGCTCTCGCTCGTCTACTGCAGCACCGCCACCCGCGCGTTCGACGACGACGAGCTCGAAGCCCTGCTCGCCTCGAGCCGCGCGGCGAACCAGGCGCGGGAGATCACCGGTCTCCTGCTGTACCGCGAGGGCGAGTTCGTGCAGATCCTCGAGGGCGAGGAGGGCGTGGTCGAGGCGCTCATGACCCGCATCTCCGAGGATCCGCGTCACCACGACGTGCGGGTGCTCCTGCGCGAACCGCTGCACGAGCGCCGGTTCGCGGACTGGACGATGGGGTATCAGCCGATGGTGGCCGCCGAGCCGCGCCTGGCCGAGGGGTACCGCGACTCGTTCGACGATCTGCGCGTCGGCGACCACGACATGATCGGCCGGGCGCTCATGGAGCTCACGATGTGGTTCCGCGTGCGGCAGGCCGCGCAGCGGGCCGAGGCTCTGGAGATCCGGTAGGGCTGCGGGCGGTAGGCTGTTCGAGTGGCTGCCTCCCCCACCAACCCCTATTCCGAAGCCGGTGTCGATACCGCTGCCGGCGATCTCGCGGTCGAGCTGATGAAGTCGTCCGTGCGCGCGACGCACGGACCCGAAGTGCTCGGCGGCGTCGGCGGTTTCGCCGGCCTCTTCGACGCGAGCGCGCTGCGCGACTTCCGGCGTCCGCTGCTGGCGACCAGCACCGACGGCGTCGGCACCAAGGTCGCGATCGCGCAGGCCATCGACAAGCACGACACGATCGGGCAGGACCTGGTCGGCATGGTCGTCGATGACATCGTCGTGGTGGGTGCGAAGCCCCTCTTCATGACCGACTACATCGCGTGCGGCAAGGTCGTGCCCGAGCGCATCGCCGACATCGTCCGCGGCATCGCCGGGGCGTGCGCGGCCACCGGCACCGCGCTGGTCGGTGGCGAGACGGCCGAGCACCCCGGACTTCTCGGACCGCGCGACTACGACGTGGCGGGAGCCGCGACCGGCGTGGTCGAGGCGGATGCGATCCTCGGCGCCGAGCGCGTGCAGGACGGTGATGCGGTGATCGCGGTCGCCTCCAGCGGCCTGCACTCCAACGGCTACTCGCTCGTGCGTCACATCATCACGGGCGCCGGCATCTCGTACGCCGACACCGCCGCCGACTTCGGCACCACGTGGGGCGAGGCCCTGCTGGAGCCCACCCGCCTGTACACGCTGCCGCTGCTGCGCCTGATCGAGCAGCTCGCGGGCGGCGTGCACGCCCTGAGTCACGTGACCGGCGGCGGCATCGCGGCGAACCTCGCGCGCGTGCTCCCGCAGGGCAGCTGGGCCGAGGTCGACCGCGGCACGTGGTCGCCCAGCCCGGTGTTCCGCGTGCTGAGCGACATCGCCGGGTCGACGCTGGAGTCGGCCGAGGGCACCTGGAACCTGGGCGTCGGCTTCCTCGCGGTGGTCGCCGGCGACAAGAAAGACGCGGCGATCGCGGCGCTGGACGCCGAGGGCATGCCCGCGTGGCAGGTCGGCACCGTCGGCTTCGGCCCGCGGCCGACCGGCGAGTTCGAGCAGGGCGCCAAGGGCGTCGACGGTGGAGCGGTGCGCCTGGTGGGCGCCTACGCGGACGGAGCGAAGTAACACCCCATGTGCGGCATCGTCGGAATGGTGGGGACAGCCCCGGTCAATCAGGACATCTACGACGCGCTCCTGCTGCTGCAGCATCGCGGGCAGGACGCGACGGGCATCGCCACGGCGGAGGCCAACGGCGTGATGCACAACGCGAAGGCGCAGGGCATGGTGCGCGAGGCGTTCCGCACCCGCGACATGCGCGCGCTGCTCGGCAACGTCGGCCTCGGCCACGTGCGCTACGCCACCAAGGGCACCGCGTCGAGCGAGGAGGAGATGCAGCCGTTCTACGTGAACGCGCCGTACGGCATCATCCTCATCCACAACGGCAACCTCACCAACACCCGTGAGCTCACGGCCGAGATGGCGAAGCGCGACCGCCGCCACCTGAACTCGTCGAGCGACACCGAGCTGCTGCTCAATGTGCTCGCGGGCGAGCTGCAGGCCACCACGTCGACGGTCGACCTCGACCCGGAGCGCATCTTCGAGGCGGTCGCCCGCACCCACGAGCGCATCGAGGGCGCGTATGCGGTGATCGCGGTGATCGCGGGCTACGGTCTGCTGGCGTTCCGCGACCCGTTCGGCATCCGGCCGCTGATCCTGGGCCGCCGTCCGTCGACCGTGCCCGGCGCGGAGGGACGCGACGAGTGGGTCGTCGCGAGCGAGTCGCTGGTGCTGGAGAACGGCGACTACGAGGTCGTGCGCGAGGTCGAGCCCGGCGAGGCCGTGTTCATCACGAACGACGGCGAGCTGTTCACGCGGCAGTGCGCCACGGAGACGCATCTCGCGCCGTGCGCGTTCGAGTACGTGTACCTCGCCCGCCCCGACTCGATCATGAACGGCATCTCGGTCTACGAGTCGCGCCTTCGCATGGGCGACAAGCTGGCCGATACGATCGCCAAGCACGTGCCGATGGACAAGATCGACGTGGTCATGCCCATCCCCGACTCCTCGCGCCCGGCCGCGATGGAGGTGGCCCGCAAGCTCGGCATCGAGTACCGCGAGGGCTTCTACAAGAACCGCTATGTGGGCCGCACGTTCATCATGCCGGGGCAGGCGGTGCGCAAGAAGAGCGTGCGCCAGAAGCTCAACGCGATGTCGGCCGAGTTCCAGGGCAAGAACGTGCTGCTGATCGACGACTCGATCGTGCGCGGCACCACGTCGAAGGAGATCATCCAGATGGCCCGCGACGCCGGCGCCTCCTCGGTGACCTTCGCCTCGGCGGCCCCGCCCGTGCGGCACCCGCACGTGTACGGCATCAACATGCCGTCGCGGCACGAGCTGATCGCGCACGGCCGCACGATCCCCGAGATCGCGGAGGAGCTGGGCTGCGACCACCTGGTGTACCAGGAGGTCGACGACCTGAAGGCCGCGATCACCGAGGGCTCCGTGCTGGAGGATCTCGACATGAGCTGCTTCGACGGCCGGTACGTCACCGGCACCGTCACCGACGAATACCTCGCCTGGGTGGAGGGGTCGCAGACCTCATGACGGCGCCGAGCGCGCGACCGCTCTGGAAGGGTCGGGCTCTCGCGCTGGTCGGGATCGTGCTGGTCGCGTTCTCGCTGCGATCGGCGGTCGCCTCGCTGTCTCCCGTGCTCGACCACGTCGCGGAGGACTTCCCGGTCTCGTCCGTGATCGTGGGGCTGATCGGCGCGGCGCCGCCGGTGTGCTTCGCGCTGTTCGGCCTGCTGACGCCGCTGTTCGAGCGTCGGTTCGGCCTGGAGCGGATGGCGGTCGTGGCGATCGTGCTGATGGCGGCCGGGATGCTGCTGCGTGGTCTGGCCCCGGACTCGTGGAGCCTGCTCGCGGCGACGGCCGTGGTGTTCGCGGGGGTCGGTTCGGGCAACGTGCTGCTGCCGCCGCTGGTGAAGAAGTACTTCGCCGACCGTCTCGGCGTCATGATGACCGCGTACTCGACCACGCTCGCGGTCTCCACGTTCCTGCCGCCGCTGGTCGCGGTGCCCGTGGCCGACTCGCTCGGCTGGCGCATCTCCCTCGGCATGTGGGGCGTGGTGGCGGCGCTGGCGCTGGTGCCCTGGGTCACGCTGCTGGTGCGCACGCGCGGGGAGCGCGATCGTCCGATGCCCACCGAGCTCCTGACGCCCGACCCGACCGACGGCGTGGACGATGTGCGTGACGCGGTCGCCGCCTCGACCGGACCGATCACGACCCAGTCGGCGAGCCCGCGCGTGTTCGGGCGGCTCTGGCGGCTGCCGCTGGCGTGGGCCCTCGCGCTCGTGTTCGGCACCTCGTCGACCATGGCGTACGTGGCGTTCGCGTGGCTGCCGACGATCCTGGTCGACCTGGGTGGCGTCAGCCCGGCGACCGCGGGCTTCCTGCTGTCGCTGTTCGCTCTGGTCGGGCTGCCCTGCTCGATGCTGGTGCCCGTGCTCGTGGTGCGGTTCCAGGCGACGCGGCCGCTGTTCCTGGTGGCGGTCGCGGCGGGACTGGTGGGGCTGCTCGGGCTGCTGCTCCTGCCGACCGTGGCGCTGCCGCTGTGGGTGGCGATCTTCGGCCTCACGGCCATCATGTTCCCGCTGAGTCTGGTGCTGCTGAGCATCCGTGCCCGCACGCCGGAGAGCGCCGTCGCGCTGAGCGGGTTCGTGCAGAGCATCGGCTATGCGATCGCGGCTGTCTTCCCGCTGCTGGTGGGGCTGCTGCACGAGACGACCGGCGGGTGGCAGGTGCCGCTGCTGGTCGTCGCCGCGGTGCTCGTGGTGTCGATCCCCGCGGGCATCGTCGCCGGTCGCCGCCGCACGATCGAAGACGAGTGGGAGCGCCGGCACGGCCACTGGTGACGCCGCTAGCGGATCGGCACCGAGGTCCCGTGGGAGACCCCCTCGTAGAAGTAGGTAGCGATGCCGATCGCCGCGAACGTCACCAGGACGAGGGCGAGAATGACGCCGGCTGCGATGAGGACGACCGCTTCTGATCGAGGCGGCCGCCGTGTGAGGCGATGGATCACCAGGATGAGCAAGGCGCCTTCGATGAGAAAGGCCCAGGGGCTGAAGAGGCCGAGAAGAGCGCCAGCCGCCGCCAAGGCCAAGATCCACCAGTGCAATCGCGCGCGCTCCATGATGTAAAACTTTACTGCTCGTGAGTCCTCGTCCCCGCCCTGGGAAAACCGCGGGGCTCTGACGCGTCGGCTGGTCTGCGCGAACCGGCGTCAGCACTGGGAAGCGGAGGAGCGGGGCGAAGGGGTAACCTAACGTGTTACCTCTCGTTGTGCAGCGCGGTCTGTGGCCGCCGGAAAGCAGTGTGCCCGATGGACATGACATCACCATCCCGAGTCAGGACCGGTGCGGCGACCCCGCAGCCGGACGAACCCGGTGAGCGCTTCCTCAGCATCTCCAGCGTCGTCATCGCGGTCGTCTCGCTCGTGTGCGGCTTCGCGCTGTTCCCGCCACTGGTCGGTGTGATCGCCGGGCTCCTCGGTCGGCAGCGCGAGCCACGGGGGCACGCGATCGCGGCGTGGGGCATCGCGCTCAACCTCGTCGTGCTGTTCGGCTGGGTCCTGCTGCTGGCGGTGCTCGTGCTCACCGGCACGTTGACCGCACTCCTGCACCCGTAACCGCCCGGACACGACGAAACACCCGCACGAGGTGCGGGTGTTTCGAACCGGGAGGCTAGGCCTTCTCTAGTTCGTCTTCGTCTTCGTCCGCGTACTCATCGGCCCACTTGTCGACGTAGGCGTCTTCGTCGGAGTCGCTCGAATGCCCGAGCTCGCGCTCCAGCGCCGAGTAGTTCACCGACGGACTGTACGCCTTGAGTTCGCGGGCGATCTTTGTGTGTTTCGCCTTCTGACGGCCACGGCCCATGCCTGAGACCCCCTCACGAGTTAAGCTGCGGGCAGACGGGCGCCCGAGTCATTCACGACACCGGCTCGCGGCCGGTAAGAGTAGCATTCAGAATAGCATGCGGGGAACACGCCCTGGCCGGTGCCGGGCCGCCGAAGGGAGCGATCTTCATGACCGACAGCACCTCGAACCCCTCCGATGAGGCCACGCAGAACGCAGCGCTGCAGAAGGCGGTGATCGTGGGCATCCAGGTGGATCAGGATCCGCGCGTGCTCGACGAGGCCGTCCGCTTCGCCCGCCTGCTGAACGCGCCGCTGGTGGTCGCGCACGTCGACGTCACCCGCTTCGTGACCTACGAGGACCCCGACGGCTACGTGCACTCGGCGCCGATCGACATCAACTTCGACGCGGGAGCGGCGGAGTTCGAAGCGGTCGAGGCTGCCGCTGCCACCCAGCTGCGCGACCGCGGCATCACCTGGACCGCCCGTCAGCTCGTCGGCGATCCGGCGCTGGCGATCAAGCAGCTCGCGAACAAGCTCGATGCGCAGTTGATCGTGGTCGGCACGCGCAAGCGCGGCCTCGGCGAGTCCATCCGGGAGTTCTTCACCGGCTCGGTGGCGGCACGTCTCACGCATCGCCAGCATCGCTCGGTGCTCGTGGTGCCGCTGGGCGAGCTCGTGCCCGACGACCAGAAGGAGATCTGGCCCGAGTAGTCGGACAGACGCGAGAGGGCCCCGTCGACCGTTGTCGACGGGGCCCTCTCGCGTCAGCCCGTGTGGATGACGATGCCGCGTGCCGGTGCGAGGGGGCGCTCCGGCGGGGATGCCGTTGCCGCGGTCGTGGGCGCCGGGAGCTGCGGAGCGGACCGATCCGCCGCCGGTGTCGGACGCGCGGGCGGGTCCACCGGCGGCGGGGTGTTCACGATCCCGACCGGCTCAGGCCCGCGGTGACGCCGCGCGCGGCCTCGTCGAGGGCGTTCTCGAGCTCGGTGACGATCGTCGCGGGGAGCAGCCCGCCCTTCGCCACGTGCGTGCGCAGGTCGGTGCGGACGCGTGCCCGGAACGCGTTGATGATCGCATCCGCGCGGTGGAGCTCGTCGCGGCTCGTGAGGCGCGCGTCGTCGGTCTCCGTCCGGGGGCGGCTCTTCGCCGCGGCCCTGTCGTCCTTCGCCGCGGTCGCGAGGTCGGCCCGCAGGCTCTTCATCGCCTCCTGCACGCTCTGGCGCACCTCGTTGGCGATCAGGCGCACCGAGTCGGTGATGCCCGCCTCGATACCCGCGAGGTCGGCCTCGCGCGAGGCGAGCTCGGCGCGCCCGGCCTCGGTGATCGCGTAGATCGTGGTGCGGCCGTCGACGGTCTTGGTCACGAGGCCCTCCTCCTCCAGCTTCGCGAGGCGCGGGTAGATGGTCCCGGCGCTGGGCGTATAGGTGCCGCCCGTGCGATCGGTGAGCGACTGGATGATGCCGTAGCCGTGCTGCGGCGACTCGGCCAGCAGCGACAGCAGGTACAGCCGCAGGTCGCCGTGCGAGAAGACCGCGGGAGTCATGCTTCCTCCCATTCGGGGTCGTCGGCGATCGAGGCCGGAGTGCGGCGCAGCACCGTGACCCCGCCGGAGACGGAGTTGGCGCGCAGGTCGACGAAGCGCCCGGCGAGCTCGCCCGTGGTGCCGGTGTAGTTGCTCGGACCGGACGAGCCGCGCTCGACGCCGTCGATCAGGAGGCGGCCGCTGAGCGAGCGGATCACGTAGTTCGCGGCGAGCGACTCGTCGAGGCGCACGGTGGTGCCGCCCGACACCGAGTTGACGGTGATGGTGTTCACGTCGCCCGCGGCGTCGATCGTCGTGGAGCCGGAGACGATGTCGACGACCGCCTTGCGCACGGTGCCGGTCACCGCGACGTCGCCCGAGACGCTGTTGGCGTTGATGGAGCCGGTGAGGCCGCGCACCTGCACGTCGCCGGAGACGGAGTTGACGCTGAGGTCGCCGATGAGGGTGTCGACGATGATGTCGCCCGAGACGGTGTTGAGGCGGGCGTCGTTGCGGATGCCGGAGACGAGGGCGCCGGCGCTGACGACGCCGAGGGTGAGGGCGATCGACCGGGGGACGGCGACGCTGACCTCGGCGCGCGGGCCGCCCGAGCCGAAGTTGCGGAACACCTCGAGGAAGTTGTCCCAGCCGAGCTGCGGGTGGTCGATCTCGACCTCGCCGTCGTGGGACTCGATGCGGAGGTCCTTCGTGGTGACGCCGTGCACCTCGATGCGGATGCCCGGTTCGTCGTGGGCGATGACGTCGACCTGTCCGCCGACCAGGCCGATCTTGAGCCGGGTGGCCGACTCGATGTCGATGACGCGTTCCTCGCCGGGGGCGATGAGCCACTTCTCGGTCATGTGCTTCTCCTTGAGTCGGAATCACGATATATCGTGTGTTCCTCAGTGAACACGATATATCTCGATGTGTCAAGGGTGACCGCCACGACCGCTTGACATTGACGTTGCGTCAACTTCTACCGTGGAGACATCACACCGAGAGGAGGAGACATGACGAAGGCGGACTGGTCGATCCAGGAGATCGCACGGCTCGCGGGCACCACGAGCAGGACGCTGCGTCACTACGACGACATCGGCCTGCTCCCGCCCTCGCGCATCGCCGCGAACGGCTACCGGCACTACGACGGCGAGGCGCTCGTGCGGCTGCAGCGCATCCTGCTGCTGCGCGAGCTCGGACTCGGACTGCCGCAGATCGCCGACGTGCTGCGCGCCGACGCCGCACCGACCGAGGCCGCAGCCCTCGAGACCCACCTCGCGCTGCTGCGCGCGGAGCAGAACCGGCTGGCGCGGCAGATCGCGTCGGTCGAATCCACCATCACGGCATTGAGAGGAGGTGAGAACCTCATGGCAGAGAACATGTTCGACGGCTTCGACCACACCCAGTACAAGGAGGAGGTCGAGGAGCGCTGGGGTCGTCAGGCCTACGCCGACAGCGACCGCTGGTGGCGCGGGATGACCGACGCCGAGCGCGCCGACTGGCAGCAGCGCGTGTCCGACCTCGGACGCGACTGGGTCGCCACGGCCGAGAGCGGTGCCGATCCCGCGTCCCCCGAGGCGCAGGAGCTCGCGCGACGTCACGTCGAGTGGCTCACGGGCATCCCCGGCACACCCGCCGCGGCGCCCGGCGGCGACGTGAAGGCGTACGTGACCGGGCTCGGCGAGATGTACGTCGCCGACCCGCGCTTCGGCGCGAACTACGCGACCTCGGACGGCGGCACCCGCGGCGCCGAGTTCGTGCGCGACGCCCTCCGCATCTACGCGGACGGCAACCTCTAGCGGGTCCGGCCCGTCGCCCCGCTCCTGTCACCGGGAGCGGGGCGACAGGCACAGGCTCAGCCGGACGCCGCGCCGAGGTGACGGGCGAAGAAGCGAGCGGCGTCGTCCGCAGCGAAGGCCGGCACCCCGGTGTGGCCGCCCAGGTTGGCCTGCAGCGTCTTCTCCGAGGAGGCGAACGCGTCGAACAGCTCGAGCGCCATCGCGCGGTCGTTGCCCTCGTCGTCCCACTGCAGCAGCACGTGCACCGGGATCGTGATCCGTCGGGCCTCGGCGAAGGTCGCGCGCGGCACGTAGCTCCCGGCGAACAGGCCCGCGGCGACGATCCGCGGGTCGACAGCGGCCAGGCGCGTCGCGACCGCGATCACCCCGCCCGAGATCCCGACGCGCGCGCCGATCTCCGGCAGCGCGAGCACCGCGTCCATGGTCCGCTGCCACTCGGGCACCGCCGCGTCGACGAGCGGCAGGATCAGCCGATCGATCAGCTCGTCGCTTGGCGCGCGCGCTTCGTCGAGTGCGCGGACCAGGTCTGCGCGGGCCTCGGCGGCACCGGCGAGCGGTGTGCGCTCGCCCGCACCGGGAAGCTCGATCGCGACGGCGGCGAACCCCTGCACGGCACACGCCCGCGCCCGGCCGGTGAGACGGGAGCGCATTCGCTGCAGGCCGAAGCCGCCGGGCTGGCCCAGCAGGACGAGCGGAACGGGGGTGTCGGGAGAGGCGGAGACGGGGGTCCAGAGCACGCCGGGGACGCCCCCGACGACGAACTCGCGTTCGATGACGCCGTCGCTGAGACGCGGCGCCGAGGTGAAGTGCATGGTCATGGTCGTACCTTTCGGGAATGCGGCAGAGCTGCGGCACTCCCGGGCGACCTATCGCCCGACCGCGACTCCTCGGAGGAGCACCGACGTCGTTGTGAACACGGACACCACCTCCTCGCCTCGGGCACGGGATCCCAGGCTACCGCGCGGTCGAGGGCGGCCGCCGTACCGAATCCGGACGGCGGCGCGCAAGGGGGCGCTCCGCGGCGACGCCCGGGCGTAGGGTCGGGTCATGGTCCACCGACGTCGGCGCTCGAACGCCGCGCCGCTGTTCGTCGCCGCGGCCGCCGCCTACACGGCGAACTGCGCCCTCGGCGCCTCGGTCGCCCTCCGCCTGGTCGACACCCGCGACTTCCGGTGGCTGCACCACGCGCTCTACATCGCCACCTGCGCGACCGCGGCGCTCGCCGCCAGCGCCGGGCTGTGGGGCGAG
>NZ_SSDM01000014.1:0-5539 GCF_004794375.1 Microbacterium sp. K35
GGAGCCCGCTCCCGCCCCGGAGCCCGCTCCCGCCCCCGAGCCCGGGGTGCCGCCGCGGCCGGCCGATCCCGGCGCCGCTGGCACGATCCGCTGACGCGGCACGACGAGCGATGAGCACCCTCGACGTCGCGCTGCCCAACGGCACGGTCACGGTGTCGGTCGATCGGACGGACGCCGAGAGTGACGACATCGTCCTGATCGCCCACGGCGCCGGCGCGGGCAAGGACCACCCGTTCCTCGTCGGCCTCGCCGGGGCACTCGACGGTCTCGGTCTCGCGACGGCACGGTTCTCCTTCCCCTACAGCCAGCAGGGGCGGAAGATGCCGGGTCCGGCTGCCCACGCCGTCGCCACCTGGCGCGCGATCGTCGAGGCCACCCGGGCCGCCCACCCGGGACGACGCATCTGGGCCGCGGGCAAGTCGTACGGCGGGCGCATGGCGTCGCTCGCGGTCGCCGAGGGGCTCGCCGTCGACGGGCTCGTGTACCTCGGCTACCCCCTGCACCCGCCGGGGCGCCCGGATCGTCCGCGTACCGAGCACCTTCCGGCGATCGCCGTGCCGCAGCTGTTCATCGAGGGGACGAACGACCCGTTCATCCAGCCGCTGTCGCAGTTCGAGGAGGCGCTCGCCGCCTGCCAGGACGCCCGGGTCCACTGGATCGAGGGCGGCGGTCACTCCTTCGAGATCGCGGGACACAAGCGCCCCGCGGCCGATGTCGGGGCCGCGCTCGCCCCGGTGATCCGCGACTTCATCGTCGCCCGACGCCGCTGACGAGATTCCCCAGAACTTTTTCTCCGATTCGCGTAATGAATCGTGTGCGAGCCCGTCTCATCAGGTGGAGACGCCACACGAACTCCTCCGGGGGGCGGAGTTCGGGCGCCGGTGCGGGGGGTTCTGCGCCGGTCGGGTGGGCTCGGGAGCCTCGGGGGAGGAGTTCCCGGCCCGGCCCGCTTCCATTCAGGGGGACGGGCCGCCGATCTGGGGAGAACGGCGGCCCACCACCCCTCACTCCGCGGAACCGGAGGCGCCGGCTAGATCAGGCGGCGCAGGTCCGCGTCGGCGAGCAGCCGGCGCATCGTGGTGCGGCCGAGCGCGCTCATCGCCGGATTCGAGCGCTCGTAGTACCAGCCGAGGCCCGCGGCCTGCTGGAAGGCCCAGGCCGCGCCGCGCAACCAGGTCGTCGTGACCACGTCGACCGCGCCCCGCAGCACCTCGCGCACCGGCGCGTCGAACAGGTGCCACGCGCACACCAGGTCGAGGGCGGGGTCGGCCGGACCGAAGTCGCCCCCGTCGAGCACACCGACCAGGCGGGTGCCGCCGTCCTCGACGATCAGCAGGTTGAACGGGGTGAGGTCGCGGTGGCTCATGACCACGTCCTCGGCGGACGGCAGCGACCGCAGCTCCGACCACAGGGCGGTGGCCGCGGCGACATCGAAGAGCGACCCGCTGCGCGCGAGGCACTCCGCGACCCACTCGTCGTGGTCGGCCAGCACTCCGCCGCGGCCCCGACCGTCGAACCCGCGCCCTGCGACGTCGACCGCGCGCAGCGCACGGATCAGCGCCCCGAGGTCACGCGCGAGGTCCGCGGCATCGGCGTGGGCCAGCGGGTCGGCGGGTCGTCCGGGCACCCACGTCTGCACCGACCACGCCGACGGGTAGTCGGTCGACGGCGGCACGACGCGCACGGGGACCGGGGCGGCGAACGGCGTGGCCTCGGCGAACTCGTGCAGGGCGGCCACCTCCCTCCGCAGCTGCTGCTCGGTGGTGGGCAACAGCGGGAAGCGCGCCACGAGGTCGTCGCCGAGCCGCACGATGGTGTTGACCGTGCCCGCCGCGGGGACCCTGCGCAGCGGTCGACCGTGCAGGTCGGGTGCATCCCGGGCGAGCAGACGGTCGGCGAGGGTGTCGTCGACCGTCAGCTCACCGTCGTGCATCGCCGGGTCAGCCGCGGAGCCGGGCCATCCACGCCTCGACCTCGTCGGCCGTGCGCGGGATGTCGGCCGACAGGTTCACGGGGCCGTCCTCCGTCATCAGGATGTCGTCCTCGATCCGGACCCCGATGCCGCGCAGCTCGGCGGGCACCGTGAGGTCGTCGATCTGGAAGTACAGACCGGGCTCGATCGTGAAGACCATGCCGGGGGCGAGGATGCCGTCGTAGTACATCTCGCGGCGGGCCTGAGCGCAGTCGTGCACGTCGATACCCAGGTGGTGCGAGGTGCCGTGCACCATGTAGCGGCGGTGCTGACCGCCGGCGTCGGCGTCCAGCGCCTCCTCCGCCGTGACCGGCAGCAGACCCCACTCGGCGGTGCGCTCGGCGATCACGGCCATCGCGGCGGCGTGCACGTCGCGGAACCGCACGCCCACCCGGGCTGCCGCGAACGCGGCGTCGGCCGCCTCACGGACCGTCTCGTACACGCGCCGCTGTACGTCGGTGAAGGTGCCCGAGACCGGCAGGGTGCGCGTGATGTCCGCCGTGTACAGGCTGTCCGCCTCCACCCCCGCATCCACCAGGATCAGGTCTCCGGGAGCGACCACACCGTCGTTGCGCGTCCAGTGCAGGTAGCAGGCGTGCGGGCCGGACGCGGCGATCGTGTCGTAGCCCTCGCCGTTGCCGTCCTCGCGCGCGCGGCGGTGGAACACGCCCTCGACCACCCGTTCGCCGCGGGCGTGCGCGATCGCGGCGGGAAGCTCGCGGATGATGTCGTCGAAGCCGTTCGCGGTGATCTCTACCGCACGCCGCATCTCGGCGATCTCGAACTCGTCCTTGATGAGGCGCAGCTCGGAGACGACGCGGGTGAGGGTCTCGTCCTCGTCGAGGACGAGCTCTCCCTCGCTCGGGCGGAACTCGTGCAGGTGTGCCGTGGCGATCTGCAGGTCGGCGGCGACGCCGGCCAGCGAGGGGCGCGGGCCGATCCAGAACTCGCCGATCGTCGCGTCGGCGTAGAACTCGGTGGTGGTGCGGTCCGCGCGCTCGCGGAAGTAGAGGGTGACGTCGTGGCCGCCGTCGGTCGGCTCGAACACCAGGACGGAGTCGGGTTCGGCGTCCGACGCCCACCCCGTGAGGTGCGCGAACGCCGAGTGGGCGCGGAACACGTAGTCGGTGTCGTTGCTGCGCTGCTTGAGAGAGCCTGCCGGGATCACGAGGCGCTGCCCGGGGAAGGCGGCCGAGACGGCGGCGCGGCGCTTCGCCGCGAACGGTGCCTGCGCGCGCGGAGCCGGAACCGTCTCCGGACGCTCGGCCCATCCGGTCGAGATGGTGTCGAGGAAGCCCTGCGGGAAGGGCTGCTTGCGATTGGTCGAGCTGTTCTCGACGGGGGCTTCGACGGTCTCGTCAGCGATCGTCTCGCGTTCTCCGGTGCTCATCGCTCCAGTCTCTCACCCCGGGGCGCACGCGCAGGGTCAGCCGGCCGGTTCCAGCTGCACCACGAGCGCGCGGTGATCGCTGCCACCGGCGTCGTCCAGGACGACGGACCCCGTCGGGCGCCAGTTCGGAGAGGCCATCACGTGGTCGATGGGGGCCCCGGCCAGCGCGGGCAGGGAGCTGGGCCACGTGCCGGACAGACCGTTGCCCGTGCGAGAGGCGACGTCGCGGCAATAGCCCATGTCGCCCCCCTCCACGCCGAGCGACGCCATGTGGTCGACCGTGGCGTTGAAGTCACCCGCGAGGATGAAGTCGCCCGCCGGGCACTGGTCGGCGATCCACTGCAGGTCGCTCTGCCACTGCTGCATCTCCTCCATGCGCGGAGCGACCGCGTGCACGGCCACGATCGTCGGCCCGTCGCCGTCCACCGGCATCAGCACGACGCTCGGCACGGACCCGGTGTTGCTGCTGCCGTCCCTGGCGGACTCGATCACGGAGTACTCGCCCAGCTCGGGAGCGACCAGCACGGTCGTCTGCCACGACTGCGGGCCGTTCGGCACGTCGGGCCGGAACTGCACGTGGTGCACCCACATCGGGTGCCCCTGCTCCCGCAGCATCAACGCGATGCGCTCGCCGACCGCCTCGGTGGTCTCCGGCAGAGCGACGACGTCGGCACCCTGCTCCAGGATCCGTCGTGCGATCTCCTCCGCGGGAACGGCCTCGCCCGCCGTGTTCCAGGTCAGCACCCGCAGGCTGCTGTCGGTCGCGGCGGGGAGGGTGGCGCCGGTGAAGCCGCGCGTCGCGCCGATCACCCCGGTGGCCCCGGCACCCAGCAGCGCCACGATCAGGATCGACGCCGCGAACCCTCGGAGCGGCCGGGCCAGCAGCAGCAGGAGCGCCAGCACCGCGACGACGAGGAGCGCGCCGAGCACCAGGCCGCGGGCGGCGACCAGCTGCGCGAACGGGTAGGTCTGCTCGAGGCGGAAGAACTGCGGCCACACCACGATGGCCGTCGCGATCGCGAACAGCACGGTGAACAGGATCCCCAGGAGACGAAACATCCCCTCCAGCCTAGAAGCGACGCCTGTGAAAGCCCTGCCGCGACGCCGATCAGCGCGGCTGCGGATCCGCGGGTCCCGGCGCTCGCTACGCTCGGAGGATGCCCGCCGCGTCACACAGGTTCGCCGGTCCCGCCGACCTGCACCTGCACTCCAACCACTCCGACGGCACGGAGTCGCCCGCCGAGGTGATGCGGCAGGTGTACGCGCACGGTGTCCGCACGGCCGCACTGACCGATCACGACCGCACCACCGGCTGGACCGAGGCGGGCGATGCGGCGGTCGCCCTCGGCATGACGTTCCTGCCCGGAATGGAGCTCTCCGCCAAGCACGAGTGGCGCAGCGTGCACGTGCTGGGCTACCTCTTCGACCCGGACGACGCCGCGCTGCGCGCCGAGACGAACCGCATCCGCGACGACCGGATCGGACGGGCCGAGCGCATCGTGCGCAACATCGGTCGCGACTACGACCTGCAGTGGGACGACGTCGTCGCCCAGACCACGCTCGACGCTACGGTCGGCCGACCGCATATCGCCGACGCCCTCGTCGCGCGCGGCATCGTGCGGGATCGCACCGAAGCGTTCGACGGCATCCTGCACCCGCGCGAGGGCTACTACGAACCCCACTACGCCCCCGATCCGCTCACCGCCGTGCGCCTCATCACCGCCGCGGGCGGGGTGGCCGTCATCGCCCATCCCGTCACGGCCGGCCGCGACCGCATGATGCCCGTGGCGTACATCGAACGGCTGATCGACGCGGGGCTCGGCGGCTTCGAGGTGGACCACCGCGAGAACACCGCGCAGGGCAAGAGGATGCTGCGCGAGCTCGCGGCACGGCACGACCTCATCGTCACGGGGTCGAGCGACTACCACGGCAGCGGCAAGCCGAACCGCCCGGGGGAGAACACGACGGCCGAGGACATGGTGCAGCGCCTCATCGAGCGGGCGTCGGGCTCCACACCGCGCTACCCCTGACGACGCGCTGCCGTCGAGTGGCCGTGACGGCGGGACCCGTGAGGAACGACGAGGGGCGCCGCACGGATGACCGTGCGGCGCCCCTCGGACGATGATGCGGCCGGCTCAGGCGCCGGCGACGGGCGCGGCGCCGGCGGCACCGGAGCC
>NZ_SSDM01000169.1:0-1921 GCF_004794375.1 Microbacterium sp. K35
CCCGGGCGCTCTGCTGCTGGCGCTGCCCGCCGGCCACCCCGTGCACATCCTCTGACGGGTAGCGGCGCGGTCAGCGCACCCTACGCGCGAAGCTCACGCGCCCGCGGGCCGACGACGATGTGAGCGAGCCGGTCGCGAGTGAGCAGCACAGCGTCTTCGACAAGCCGCAGGTAGGCGCCGCTGTCCCTTGCCAACTCGGCAAGTCCGATGATGCCAGATAGGAGGTACTTCGCCTCTCTTGGCGGATCGGCATCCGGAGCGATCAGCTCTTTCCGTTGCGCTTCTTCGAGGTAGTCGGTCAAGCGCGCGAGCCACCCGCTGAACTTGGGACTTGCGGGCGGCGAGCCGTCGGTCCTCCGATCCATCAGCATGAGCGACACTCGCGCCAGCGGGTCGTGCAGGAGGCTGTCGGTCACTTGCTCCGCTACGGCGACGATCGCATCGAGCGGGTCATCATCCGTGCGTTTGGTTCCCATGAAGACGCCGCCGGGGAAGGCGAGATCGACGATGGTCCCAACCAAGGCCTGTTTGGTTGGGAAGAAGTAGGTGACGAGGGACTTCGAGGTTCCCGCAACCTCCGCAATGCGACGGAAACTCGTGCCCTCATAACCGAACTCGTCGAACACACGCACGGCTGCCTCGATGATCTCGGGTGCCGCGTTCAAGTCCGGGCTCATCACCGAGCGGGCATTGAGCGCCCTCAAAGCCGTTGTGCGCGCGCCGTTCCGTTTCGCGCTCATCGCTCCACCTCCTCGTGGCCACTGTGAGTGACCCTACGCACTGGACAGCCGGTCAGGAGGTGGCGCGTAATACTTCAGTTCCCTAACCGATTGGTCAGTTCATAGCTTCCCGGGCATCGCGGCGCTCACCGCGATCGAGAAGGGAAGAACATCATGAAGAGAAGTGCCGTAACCCTGTGTGCCGCCGCGTGCATCGCCATCGCAGCGGCTGTGGCTCCGCAAGCAGCGAGCGCGGCCACAAGCGCACAGACCGAAGTACGCGCGGCCAGCCCCATCGGCTCCGCAACGATGAGCACGGGTCAGTACGAGTACATCTGCATCGGCTCGGACGGAAGCAGTTGGTCGCTGCGCGTCGGAGAGCCAACCACGGACTGCCACGGCAGCTTCCTACACAAGTACATCAACGGAGTGATGGTGGCGAACTACAAGTTGTCGGTGACAGGAACCGTGATTGATCACCCAAAGCCGGACCCGATCGGGTGTCTGATGTCCATCGTCAGCGGCGTCTTCGGCGTACTTAGCGCAGACGGATCGCTCATCTGGATTTCCGCGCTCGGCTTCACCGGAATGGGAGGAATCATGACCTGCCTCGCGTAACGCTCATTGATCAGAGGGGGCGACGGTGAGCCGGCGTCCCCTCGCCCTGCGAGGGCAACTGAAGGAGTACGAGCAAGCAGGTGGTGACGATCATGAGCACGAAAGTCGCCGCGGGCACGTACCACGTGACCCAAGGTCGCAGAGGGGCCCCCAAAGACCGCAATGGGATGACGATCCCCAGCATCGCTGGGATGAGAATCGCCGCGAACGAGAAACTCCTTGCGTCCCATGCCCTCTGACGCCTACCGCGACTTCGCCGATCAGAGGCTTGTGCCGCAGTTCGGCTGGATGCGCCGAGGATCACGAGAGCAATCGGCCAGACCCAGAAGTCGCCGACCAGAAGTAACAGAGCCCCGACTGCGGCGAACAAAGCCGCGACCACCACGCGGGCAAGAACTTCCCACCTCCACCGGGCAGTGATGCCAGTCGGTAACACTTCACTTTCGCGCATGTCTGCGAGCATACGCCCGTCGAGCTCGACGGCGACGAGTTCGGCGAGGCCGTGCGGGTGGTGTGCCGCGCCGACCCGGGCGCTCTGCTGCTGGCGCTGCCCGCCGGCCACCCCGTGCACATCCTCTGACGGG
>NZ_SSDM01000170.1:0-3582 GCF_004794375.1 Microbacterium sp. K35
GCACGGCCGACCTCCCGCCTCGCGGCCCTGCGGCTCTCACGCGCGGCATCGCGCTGCCCGGGGCGCCGGTCGACGAGGCCGATGCGGTGTACGCCAGGGCGCTCCAGCGCAGTCAGCTGCGGCTCGCGCTCGGCACGGTCGCCGGGTTCGTGGTGGTCGTGGTCGCGATGACCCTGGCGATCGCGCTCGTGCCCGAGATCGACCGGGTCGTGCTGTGGGGCCTGCCGCTGTCGTGGCTGCTGCAGGCGTTCGCGTTCTACCCGGTCATCGTGGTGTTCGCGCTGCTGTATCTGCGCACGGCGGTCCGCAACGAGCGCCGCTACCGCGCCCTCCGGGACCGCGAATGAACGCGCTGCTCGACCTGCTCGGGGTCGCGCTGGTGGTGATCGCCACGCTGCTGATCGGCGTGTACGGCCTGCGGGTGTCGCGCACGACGAGCGACTTCTTCGTGGCGTCGCGCACCGTCCGGCCGGTGTGGAACGCCTCGGCGATCAGCGGCGAGTACCTGTCGGCCGGCACCTTCCTCGGGCTCTCCGGACTCGTGCTGCTCGACGGCGCGCGCGGCTTCTGGTTCCCGATCGGATACGCGGCCGGGTACCTGCTGGTGCTGGTGTTCGTCGCGGCCCCGCTCCGGCGCAGCGGGGCCTACACGATCCCGGACTTCGTGGAGGCGCGGCTCGGGTCGGCCTCGGCGCGACGCGTCACGAGCCTCGCGGTGCTGGTGATCGGGTGGCTGTACATCGTGCCGCAGCTGCACGGCGCCGGCATCACGCTGGTCGTGGTCGCGGGGTTGCCGGAGTGGGTGGGCGCCGTGACGGTCGCGGTGCTCGTGGCGGCGTCGGTCGCGGCGGGCGGGATGCGCGCGATCACCTTCGTGCAGGCGTTCCAGTACTGGCTCAAGCTCACGGCGCTGCTGGTGCCGGTGGTGTGCATCGCCTTCGCGCTCGGCGGCGGACCGCACGCGTTCGACCCGGCGCTCGTGTTCCCCAGCGAGGCGGGCCCGTCCGGCTTCGACGCGTACGAGACCGCGTCGCTGCTGCTCGCGCTGCTGCTGGGCACGATGGGACTGCCGCACGTGCTGGTCCGTTTCTACACGAGCCCGACCGGGGCGTCGGCGCGGCGGACGACCGTGATCGTGATCGCGATGGTCAGCGCCTTCTACGCCGTGTCGAGCGCGATGGGGCTGCTCGCCCGCATCGCCGCTCCCGACCTCGCGGTGCCGGGTGTGGCCGACACGGTGGTGCTGCAACTGCCCTCGCGCGTGTTCCCCGGACCGGGCGGAGAGCTGCTCACGGCGCTCATCGTCTCGGGCGCGTTCGCGGCGTTCCTGGCGACCTCGGCCGGGCTCGTGGTGTCGCTCGCGGGGGTGATCAGCCAGGACGTGTTCTCCGGGTCCGTCCGCTCGTTCCGCCTCTCCGCGGTGCTGTGCGCGCTCGTGCCGCTCGGGGTCGCGCTGCTCACGGCGCCCGCGGGGCTCGTGTCGAGCGTGGGCGTGGTGTTCGTGGTGGCCGCATCGACGCTGTCGCCCGTGGTGCTGCTGGGCGTGTGGTGGCGCGGGCTCACGGCCCGCGGGGCGGTGGCGGGGATGGTGTGCGGCGGCGTCGCGACCGGGCTGGCGCTGCTCGTGCACGCCGTGATCGACGGGGTCGGGGTCGCGGCGCCGTACCTCGCGCAGCCCGCGGCGTGGACGATCCCGCTGGCCACGGCCGTGACGGTCGCGGTGTCGCTGCTCGATCCGCGCGGCCCGTCGCCGCGCACGGACCGCTTCCTCGCCCGCGTGCACACCCCCGAACGCGGCTGACCGGAGGGCCGGGCGAACGCGCGGGATCAGGCGAACACGCGGGATCAGGCCGCAGTGGCCGGGGGTCCGCGCGAGCGCCTGAATCCGAGCGCGCCCGTGCGGGTCAGTCCGTGCGGGTCAGAGGGTGCGGGTCAGAGGGTGCGGGTCAGACGGTGCGGGTGCGCGGCAGGAGCCGGACGGGCGGGAGCGGCGGCGCGGGGATGCGCACGTCGTGCCCCTCGACCGTCCCGAACCGCGGGGCCGCGGCCTCCCAGTCCTCGCGGGCGGCCGCGATCTCGTCGTGCGTGCGGCCGGCGAAGTTCCACCACATCACGATGTCCGACTCGAACGGCTCGCCGCCGAGCAGGAACAGCAGGGCGCCCTCGGTGCTGGTCACCTCGACCTCCGTGCGCGAATCGCCGAGGTACACCAGGGCGTTGCGCTGCATGGCGTGCTCGGACAGCGCGGCCTCGCCCTCGACCAGCAGCAGCGCGTGCTCCCACTCGGACCGCAGCGGCAGGCGCACGGTCGACCCGGCGGGCAGCACGACCTCGGCGCCCACGATCGGGGTGTGCACGGTCGCGGGGGAGCGCGTCGCGGCGAACTCGCCGAGCACGACGGTCGCCGTGGCGTCGGGCCCCTCGGTCGCGGGCAGCTGGACGGTCGGCAGGTCGGTGTGGCGTTCGAAGCCGCCATCGCCGTGCCGCGCCGACTCGGGCAGCACGACCCAGAACTGCAGCGCGTCGAGCGGGATCGGGTCGTCGCCGACGGAGTACTCGGAGTGGGAGATGCCGTTGCCGGCCGTCATCAGGTTCAGCTGCCCGCGGCGCAGGTCGGCGTCGCTGCCGAGCGAGTCGCGGTGACGGATCTCGCCGACGAGGGGCCAGGTCACCGTCTGCAGTCCGATGTGCGGATGGGGTTCGACGCGCATGCGGGTGTCGGCTGGTCCGAAGCGGTCGAGGAAGCACCAGGCGCCGATGGTCGGCAGGTTGCGGTGCGGGAGCACGCGCAGCACGGTCATGCCGCGCACACCCCCGAGCGGCACGTCGCGGGGCTCGAGGACGAGGCGGCGCTGCCCGATCATTCCGCCCGTCCGGTGGGATCGTCGTCGGAGCCGCCGGCGGACTCCCGCGGAGCCGACTTGTCCTGCGCCGACTTCTCCTGCGCCGACTCGTCCTGCACTGCGGCGTCCGGTGCCGCCGCGCCCTGGACCTCGGCGGGACGCTGCGGCCAGCGGATCTCGGCGCCGGGCACCTCGTGCGTCTGCAGGTACTTCGCGATGTAGGGGCACAGCGGCACGATCGCGTCGCCACGCCTCGCCGCGTCGGCCAGGGCCTCGGCGGCGAGCTTCCCGGCGAGCCCCTGACCCTGGAACGCCGGGTCGATCTCGGTGTGGATGAAGCGGATGGCGCCCGGCCTCAGCTGGAACTCGGCGAACCCGGCGAGCACGTCGTCGGAGCGGATCTCGTAGCGGGAGGCCTCGTCGTTGCGGGTCACGGAGATGTCGGTCATCGGGTGCTCCTTCGGGGTCTGGGTCCAACCTAACCCCGGTCGCGGTGGTGGGGACGGCCGCTGCCCGTGTCGGCCGGGGTCGTTACGCTGGAGGCATGCCGCAGACTCCCCGTGACCCGTACGAGGATCTGCCCTACGCCGACGAGCCCTGGGGCGACGGGTGGGAGCCGTCCGCGCCGCCGGAGCCGATGGACTGGGAGCCGCAGGGCGCGGGGTTCGAGCCGCCGCTCGACTGGGGCCCCGGTCCCACCACGCCGGTGACCGCGTCCCGTGCGCCGGCGTGGTGGGAC
>NZ_SSDM01000171.1:0-12937 GCF_004794375.1 Microbacterium sp. K35
GTCGACACCGCCCGCGCGGTCGCGGCACCGGAGCTGCACGACGGGGTGTCGGCGGCGATGTCGACGGGGGAGGGGCACCGGGAGCGCGCGGTCGCGGCGTTCTCCCGCTGGCTCGTGGCGAACGCGCCGGCGGACGACGGCGATGCCCGAGGTGCGAACGCCGTGTTCGACGCCCTGTTCGGCGACGGGGCGGCGCTGACCCACGAGGAGGCCGCGACGCGCCTGGCGGTGTCGGTGCGCACCCTGCAGCGCCTCACCCGACGGCACGTGGGGCTGTCGCCCGCGGCCATGATCCGTCGCCGACGGTTGCAGGAGGCCGCGCAGCGCGTGCGCGATGAGCCCGCGGTCGACCTGGCGTCGCTCGCGGCCGAGCTCGGGTACGCCGACCACGCGCACCTGACCCGGGACTTCCGGGCCGTGCTGGGCATCGCTCCGCGGGGCTACCGTTCCGCGCTGCGGGAGTGATCGGCGCGCCGTTCGAGCCGCAGCCGCACGAGTCGATAGGCCACCCCGGCGACGACCACGGCCGTTCCGATGAGAGACGCCGCCACGGGCAGCGTGTTCACGAGCACCAGGCAGCCGAGCGCGCCGACCACCTGGAGCGCGCGCGGCGACCGTCGGGCGGCGCCGCGCTGACGGAAGGCCGCGGCATTGGCGATCAGGTAGTAGAGCAGCACCCCGAACGAGGAGAAGCCGATCGCGGTGCGCAGGTCGGCCGTCAGCACCAGCGCGATCACGAGCGCCGCGAGCACGAGTTCCGCGCGCTGGGGCACCTGATGCCGGGCGTCGATGCGGGACAGGAACCGCGGCAGGTCGCCCTCCCTGGCCATCGCGAGCACCGTGCGTCCGATGCCGGTGAGCAGCGCCAGGAGTGCCCCGAGGGACGCGGCCGCCGCGGCGATCCGCACCAGGGGCGTCGCCCACGACCAGCCGGCGGCGACGAGCACGTCTGCCAGCGGCGCGGTCGCGCCCTGCACCTCGGCGCCGAGCACCAGCACCACGGTGAGGCCGACCAGCGCATAGACGACTACGGCGCCGCCGAGGGCCAGGGCGATCGCGCGGGGGATCGTGCGCACGGGGTCGGTGACCTCCTCGCCCATCGTCGCGATCCGGGCGTAGCCGGCGAATGCGAAGAACAGCAGCCCGGCTCCCTGGAGCACGCCGTACGCGGTCGCGTCGGGCAGCGGGACGGGGGTCGAGGTGGGAGCGGCGCCGAGCCCGAGGATCACCACGACCGCGAGCCCGAGCAGGGAGCAGGCGACGAGGATCCGGGTCAGCAGCGCGGTGCGGGTGACGCCGAAGCAGTTGACGACCGCGAGCGCCGCGACGGCGAGCACCGCGACCGGCGTCTGCCAGGCGGGCGGGACGGCGTAGGCGGCGAACGTCATCGCCATGGCCGCGCAGCTCGCGATCTTACCGATCACGAAGCTCCAGCCGGCGACGAAGCCCCACCACGGGCCGATCTCGGCGCGCGCGTAGGCGTACGTGCCGCCCGCGACCGGGTGGACGGCGGCGAGCTGTGCCGACGCGGTGGCGTTGCAGTAGGCCACGACGGCGGCGATCGCGAGGGCGATCAGGATGCCGCTGCCCGCGACGCCGATGGCCGGGGCCCACACGGCGAACACGCCGGCGCCGATCATCGAGCCGAGGCCGATCGCGACGGCGTCGGCGAGGGTCAGGCGTCGGGCGAGGGGCACGCGGCCATCGTCCCACGTGCCGGTGAACGGCCGGTGTCGCGTCAGCGGCGGGCGGCGGTGACGCGCTTCTTCTCGCGGATGTACACCTGGCGCCGCACGCTCGCCACGGTGTCGCCGTCGCGGTCGGTGATCACGGTCTCGAACCACTCGAGCACCTTGCCGCCGCCGTGGGCGCGCTGCCGCAGCTCCTCCGCCTTCTCCCGCGGCACCGAGAACTCGGCCGTGAGCACGCCGCGTCCCGGCTTGAGGAACTCGATCTCGCCGCGGGTGTCCCACACCACGTAGTCGCGCCCGAGCTGGTGCATCACGAGCATGAAGAAGTACGGGTCGGTCATGGCCGACATGGAGCCGCCGAACGCCGTCTTGACGTAGTTGCGGGTGAAGACGTTGACGTGCAGCTCGACGGTCGCGTGGGTCCAGTCCTCGCTGAACCGGCGCACGCGGATGCCGCTGAACAGGTTCGGGATCCACAGGCTCATGCCGACCGCGAGGCGGCGGGGGGTGATGCGCATGAGGTCAGTGTGGAGGATGCGGCGGCGACCGGCGAAGACGTCTGGAGGGTTGGCACAGTTGTTCTAGTTGACATAGAATAAGTAGCGATAGGAGGTCGCCATGCTGATCCGCGTCGACGTCGACAGTCCGCACGCGCTGTACGACCAGGTCGCCGCGTCCATCCGGGCCGACATCCTGGCGGGCGCGCTCACCCCGGGCGACCGGCTGCCCGCGGCGCGCGACGTCGCGAGCGCGCTCGACATCAACCAGCACACGGTGCTGCACGCCTACCAGCGGCTGCGCGACGAGGGTCTCGTCGACCTCCGGCGCGGCAGGGGCGCGGTGATCGCGGCCTCTGCGGCCCCGCTGGTCGAGCTCGCGCACGAGATCGACGGACTCGTCCGTCGTGCCGCCGCGGTGGGGGTCTCCGCCGAGACGCTCGCCGGCATCGTCCGCACCCACCGCGCTCCCGTCGACGACCGGAGCGCCCGCGCCGCACAGCGGACCACACCGCGCACCACACCGCGCACCACAGAGGAGGATTCGCCATGACGACCCACGACCTCACCCGCACGCCGCCCGCGCTGCTGCGGCGGGCGCGCCTCCTCTTCGTCCTGGTCGCGGTCGCCGCACCCGTGGTCATCACGGCCATCGCCGCCGCGGTGCTGCTGTCCTGGCTGCCCTCGCTCCCCGGCACCGTCGCGGTGCACTGGGGTCTCGACGGCGCCGACCGCTTCGGTGCCCCGATCGTCTACCTCTGGCTGCTCCTCGGCGTCGGGCTCGGCCTCCCGCTCCTGATGGCCGCGACCACGCTCGCCGCGGTGGCTGCGCACTGGGGCGGAGCCGCCCGGCTGATGGGTGCGCTCGCGGCCGGCATGTCCGGGTTCGCGGCGGTGCTGAGCCTCGGGTCGCTGTGGATCCAGCGCGACCTCGCGTCGACCGCCGAGGTCCCGGGCATCGGCGTCGTGACGGCGCTCGCGTTCGCCGCTCTCCTCGTCACCGGAGGTGTCGCCTGGCTCATTCAGCCCAGGGTGAGGCCCGAGCCCGGGCGCACGCTCGAGCCGCGGCACGTCGTGCGGGTGGCCGACGGGGAACGGGTGGTCTGGGTGGGCACCACGACCATGCCCCGCGGGGCCCTGGCCTTCCTTCTGGTCGTCCTCCTCGGGCTGATCGCGCTGGCGGTGTGGATGCTCGCGGGCGGCATCACCGGGGCGTGGATCGCGGTCCTGGTGACCGTGGTGGTGGCGTTCGCCGTGGCCGCGACGGCGTCGTTCCGGGTGCGTGTGACACCCGAGGGCCTCACGGCGCAGGCTCCGCTCGGCTGGCCGCGTCAGCGCATCCCGGTCGACCGCATCGTGTCCGCGCGAGCCGTGACCGTCTCGCCGTTCGGGGAGTTCGGCGGATGGGGGTGGCGCTTCTCGCCGGACGGCCGCAGCGGCATCGTGATGCGACAGGGCTCCGCGATCGAGGTGGCGCGCCGCGACCACGGACCGTTCATCGTGACGATCGACGGGGCGGAGGAGGCCGCGGCACTGCTGCAGGCCTACGTCGATCGGGCCGCCGCGCGGACGGACCACGGGGGAGGGTCCGACGGGGCGACCGAGAGGAGCGGACGATGACCGTCGACGACACGACACGCGACGCGGAGGGAGCCGTGACGCGCGTGCCGTGGGCCGCGGTGATCGTGTTCATCGCGACAGCCTGCGGGCTCGCCTGGCTGGTCGCCCTGCCGCTCTGGCTGGGTGCGGGGCTCGCCGAGCCGATCTCGACGCTCCTGCTGCCGGCCATGATGCTGACGCCCGCCCTCGCGACGGTGCTCGTGGTGTTCGTGATGCGGGTGCCCAGGCCGGGTGCGCGCCTGCGCTTCCTGGGGCTCTGGCCGCTGCGCCCGGCGAAGCGCGTCGTGTGGCTCCTGGTCGCGGCGTGGCTGATCCCCCCGCTGCTGGTGGGGCTCGGCATCCTGGTCTCCGCCGCCCTCGGCTGGGTGCGGCTCGACCCGACGTCCGGGGCGTTCGCGGCCGAGCTGGCACGGGCGCTCCCCGCCGGCACGCCGATGCCGCCGGTCGAGGTCGTGGTGTTCGCGCAGCTCGCGATGATCCCGCTCGGCGCGCTGGTCAACGCGGGGTTCGCGTTCGGTGAGGAACTGGGGTGGCGCGGGTGGCTGCTGCCCGCCCTGCGTCCGCTGGGCACCTGGCCGGCGCTGCTGCTCAGCGGTGTCATCTGGGGTCTCTGGCACAGTCCGGTGATCCTGCTCGGCTACAACTTCGGTCGCACCGACGTCACCGGCGTGCTGTTCATGGTCGGCGGGTGCGTCGCGTGGGGTGTGCTGTTCGGCTGGCTGCGCCTGCGCTCCGGGTCGGTGTGGCCGGCGGTCGTCGCGCACGGTTCGCTGAACGCCGCAGCCGGGATGGTGGTGCTGTTCGCCGCGACACAGCCCGACCTCGCGCTGGCGGGACCGCTGGGTGTCGCGGCCTGGCTGGTCGCGGCGGTGGTGATCCTCGTGCTGCTGCTGACCGGGCAGTTCCGGGTGCAGCCGCCGCTCGCGCCGCGGCGAGCCGGAGCAGCGGCGGCGACGCTTGACGCGCCGCGTGCGCCGGGGGTTGGCTGAGCGCATGGACTCCACCCCCGCCGCCTGGGCCGACGCCGACACCTTCCTCGCCGAGCAGCTCTTGGAGCCCGATCCCGCGCTCGACGCGGCGCTCGCCGCCCAACGGGCCGCGGGGCTGCCCGAGATCGAGGTCGCGCCCCTGGCGGGCAAGCTGCTGAACCTGCTGGTGCGGTTGAGCGGGGCGCGGCGGGTGCTGGAGATCGGCACGCTCGGCGGCTACTCCACGATCTGGCTCGCACGCGCCGTGGGGGAGGAGGGACGGGTCGTGACGGTCGAGGCCGAGGCGGACAACGCCGCGGTGGCCAGGGCGAGCCTCGATGCGGCCGGTGTCGGCGAACGGGTGGACATCCGCATCGGCCGCGGCGCCGACGTGCTCCCGACGCTGGTGGGCGGGTTCGACCTGGTGTTCATCGACGCCGACAAGGAGTCCAACACCGTGTACCTGGACTGGGCCGCGCGGCTCGGTCATCCCGGCACCGTGGTCGTGCTCGACAACATCGGCCGCGACGGTGAGATCGTGCGCGACGACTCGACCGATCCGAAGGTCATCGGCACCAGGGAGGGCCTGCGGATGCTGGGGGAGGACCCGCGGTTCGATGCGACCGCGCTGCAGACCGTGGGGCTGAAGGGCTGGGACGGCGTCGCACTGGCCCTCGTGGTCTGACCCGGCCCGCGCGCGGCATCCACCCGGCGCCGCCTGTCACCCCGGCGCCGTCCGAGCCCGGGGCTAGACTGGGGCGCGGATCGACGACGCTCCACACAACCTTTTCCCTGAGCAAGGAGCACATCAGTGGCACTGATCGAGGCTGTAGGCGCACGCGAGATTCTCGACTCGCGCGGAAACCCGACCGTCGAGGTGGAGGTGCTCCTCGACGACGGCATCGTGCAGCGTGCGGCCGTGCCGTCCGGTGCGTCGACCGGCGCCTTCGAGGCGTACGAGCTGCGCGACGGCGACAAGAGCCGCTACGGGGGCAAGGGCGTGCGCAAGGCCGTCGAGGCCGTGATCGACGAGCTCGGCCCGGCGCTCGAGGGCGTGGAGGCGAGCGAGCAGCGCATCGTCGACGAGATCCTGATCGAGGTCGACGGCACCGAGAACAAGAAGCGCGTCGGCGCGAACGCCATCCTCGGCGTCAGCCTTGCGGTTGCGAAGGCCGCCGCCGACTCCGCAGACCTCCCGCTGTTCCGCTACCTGGGCGGCCCCAACGCGCACGTGCTGCCCGTGCCGCTGTTCAACGTGATCAACGGCGGCGAGCACGCCGACAACGGCATCGACATGCAGGAGTTCTTCCTCGCTCCGATCGGCGCCGAGACCTACTCCGAAGCGCTGCGCTGGGGCGTCGAGACCTACCACGTGCTGCGTGCCGAGCTGAAGGCCGCCGGCTACGCCACGGGCCTCGGCGACGAGGGCGGCTTCGCCCCCGACCTGCCCAGCAACCGCGAGGGCCTCGATTTCCTGGTCAAGGCCATCGAGAAGGCCGGGTTCACCCCGGGCACCGACATCGCGCTGGGCCTCGACGTCGCCGCCACCGAGTTCTTCAACGACGGCGTGTACCGCCTCGACAACAAGGACTGGGACGCCGCGGCGCTGACCGAGTACTACGTCGGCCTGGTGAACGACTTCCCGATCGTCACCATCGAAGACGCGCTCGCCGAAGACGACTGGGACAACTGGAAGCACCTCACCGAGGCGCTCGGCTCGAAGGTGCAGCTGGTCGGCGACGACCTGTTCGTCACCAACCCGCAGCGTCTCGCCGACGGCATCGCCCGCGGCGTGGCCAACTCGCTGCTGGTGAAGGTCAACCAGATCGGCACGCTCACCGAGACGTTCGACGCGGTCAGCCTGGCGCAGCGCTCCGGCTACACGGCCATGCTGTCGCACCGCTCGGGCGAGACGGAGGACACCACGATCGCCGACCTCGTGGTCGCCACGAACGCGGGTCAGATCAAGGCGGGTGCCCCGGCGCGCAGCGAGCGCGTCGCGAAGTACAACCAGCTGCTGCGCATCGAGGAGGAGCTCGGCGACGCCGCGGTCTTCGCCGGCCGCTCCGCGTTCCCGCGCTACCGGGCCTGAGCGCACACACAGTGACAGAGCCGCGTGAGCCGCGGCAGGACGACGCCGCCGAGGCGGCATGACGGAGGAGGAGCCGTGGCACGACGACCGGCTCCTCCTTCGTCGTCGCCGAACGCGTCTGCGCGCCCCGCGACGGCCAAGACCGCACGGCCGGCACCGTCCGCGAAGCCGGGGCGTCGAGCGCCACGGAGCGCGGAGGGCGCCGCGCCGCGGGTGGACGTGCGGGAGTGGGCGTCGGGGATCCGACTGTCCGCGTTCTCTGCGATCATGCTGTCGCTCGTGGTGCTCGGCGCCTGGGTGCTGGTCCCCACGCTCGGGACGTTCATCGACCAGCGGCAGAAGATCGCGGCGCTGGAGGCCTCGGTGCAGGTCAGCGAGGCCGAGATCGCCGCGCTCTCCGCCGAGCGCGATCGGTGGGACGATCCCGCCTACATCACGACCCAGGCGCGCGAGCGCCTGTATTACGTCAAGCCCGGCGAGGTCGTGTACCTGATCGACAACGACCTCGATCCGTCGGCGCTGCCGCGGGAGCAGGAACCGGTGAGCGACACCCTGGAGGAGCGCCCCGCGGACTGGATGCCGCAGCTGCTGCGCACGCTCGTGTCCGCCGGCCTCAGCGACACCGTGGCCGTCACCCGCTGAGCTTCCGCTCCGAGCATCCTCCCTGGAGCCTCCCCTACGCTGGTGTGGTGACGACGCCCCCGTTCCCCGCCCCCACGCCCGCCGAACTCGCCGTCGTGTCCGCGCAGCTCGGCCGCCCCGCGCGGGGAGTGGTCGGGATCGCGGCGCGGTGCCGGTGCGGCAACCCGACGGTGGTCGCCACCACGCCGCGGCTTCCGGACGGAACGCCGTTCCCCACGTTCTACTACCTGACCCATCCCGCGGCGACCGCGGCCATGTCGACGCTCGAGGCCACGCATGTGATGCCGGAGCTCGCCGCTCTGCTGGACGACGATGCGGAGGTCGCCGAGGCGTATCGCGCGGCGCACGACGCGTACCTGGCCGATCGCGCGCAGTTCGGTGAGGTTCCGGAGATCGACGGCATCTCGGCGGGCGGCATGCCCACCCGCGTCAAGTGCCTGCACGCTCTCGCCGGGCACGCCCTCGCGGCCGGCCCCGGTGTGAACCCGATCGGCGACGCGGCGCTCGAGCGCTCGTCCTGGTCGCCCGAGGTCTGCCGCTGCGAGGACCCCGGTGCGGCTGTGCGCGAGGCGGCGCGCTCGGCATGACCGGACGGCGGATGCTGCGCAGCGTGGTCGCCGCCGCCGCGGTGGCGACGACGGTGCTGCTGCTGGGGTCGAGCGCGACGGCGGCGACGCCGCCGCCGATCCCGGACGACCCCGCCGACCCGGTGCGCGCGGCGGAGTACTGGCTCGACGGCGCGCGGATCCGCGAGGCGTGGCAGACGACGCGCGGCGAGGGGACGACCATCGCGGTGATCGACACAGGCATCGGCAAGGTCCCGCAGACGTTCGGCGACGCGGTCGTCGGCGGCACGGACGTCTCCGGCACGGGGACGCCGGATGGACGGACGCCGCTGGGCGCGATCGACGGCAACCACGGGTCCTGGGTGGCGTCCCTCGCCGCCGGTCGCGGCGCCCCCGACGGCACCGGCATGATCGGCGTCGCCCCGGAGGCCAAGCTGCTGTCGGTGTCCGTGGGCTTCGGCGCGGCGGCCGCCGTGCCCTTCACGGAGCAGGTGGCGAAAGCGATGCGGTGGGCGGTGGACAACGGGGCCGACATCATCAACCTCTCGTTCACCACCAACACCCTGGACTGGGACGAGAGCTGGGACGACGCGTTCCTCTACGCGTTCGAGCACGACGTGGTCGTGGTGGTCGCGGCGGGCAACCGGGGGAGCGGCACGAACATCATCGGCGCTCCCGCCACGATCCCCGGTGTGCTCACGGTGGGCGGTGTCGATCAGACGGGGACCGCGAGCATCGAGGCATCGACGCAGGGCATCACGATCGGGATCTCGGCGCCCAGTGAGGGCCTGCTCGGTGTCTCGGCCGACGGGGAAGTCGTCAAGTGGAACGGCACGAGCGGTGCGGCACCGATCGTGGCGGGGATCGCCGCGCTCATCCGGTCGGCACATCCCGACATCTCCGCGAACGACGTGATCAACCGCATCATCAAGACGGCGATACCCGTACCCGATGCGCAGAAGCCCCGCGATCCGCTCTACGGCTACGGGCTGGTCGATGCTGCCGCGGCGATCTCGGCCACCCTTCCCTCGGTCGACACGAACCCGATGGGCGACCTGGCGGAGTGGATCCGGCTGTTCCGCCGAGCCGAGAGCGAACCGGCGCCGCAGCCCGAGCTGACCCCGGTCGCCGTGCCTCCGCTTCCCGATGCGGATCAACCGAGCGAGGCCGGCTCACCGCTGCTTCCCAGCGCCGAATCACTGCGCTACGGTACCCTGCCGCTCGTCGCACTCACGGTGCCTGGTATCCTGATAGCGCTTGGCGTCACCGCAGCTGCCCGGCGCATCCGATCGGCGCGCGTTCCCGTACGCCACAATCCCGACTCCGAGGAGTAGTTCTTCTGTGCCTCAGAACAGCACTGTGCCCAAGATCCTGATCGTCGGCGGGGGCTACGCAGGTTTCTACACCGCGTGGAAGCTCGAGAAGCACCTGCGCAAGGGTGAGGCCGACGTGACCATGGTGGACCCGCTGCCGTACATGACGTACCAGCCGTTCCTTCCCGAGGTCGCCGCCGGTTCGATCGAGGCACGTCACTCGGTGGTCGCCCACCGCCGCCACCTCAAGCGCACGCACGTGCTCACCGCCAAGGTGACCAACATCAACCACGCGCAGAAGACCGTGACGATCACGCCGCCCGTCGGCGAGCCGTACGAGTTCGCGTACGACCAGATCGTGGTCACCGCGGGTGCCGTCTCGCGCACGTTCCCGATCCCGGGCATCGCCGACAACGCGATCGGTCTCAAGACCATCGAAGAGGCCGTGGCGATCCGCGACAAGGTCATGTCGAACTTCGACAAGGCCGCCTCGCTTCCCGCCGGTCCCGAGCGCGACCGTCTGCTGACCGTGGTCGTCGTGGGTGGTGGCTTCGCCGGCATCGAGGTGTTCGCCGAGCTGCGCTCGCTGGCCTCGTCGCTCGTGAGCAAGTACCCGCAGATCCACTTCGAGGACACGCACTTCCACCTGATCGAGGCGATGGGGCGGATCATGCCCGAGGTGTCGCTCAAGACCAGCGAGTGGGTGCTCAAGGACCTCGCGAAGCGCGGCGCCAACGTGCACCTCGACACGCAGGTCACGGGTGCGATCGACGGCAACGTCGAGCTCTCGACGGGCGAGGTCATCCCGACCGACGTGATCGTCTGGACCGCGGGCGTCATGGCCAACCCGACCGTCGTGCGCGGCGGCGACCTGCCGATCGAGGAGCGCGGTCGCATCCAGACCCGCGCCGACCTGCGCGTTGGCACCCCGGAGGCCTTCGTCGAGGGCGCCTGGGCTGCCGGTGACGTCTCGGCCGTGCCCGACCTGTCGGGTGGTGGCGTCGGCGGATTCTGCGTGCCGAACGCGCAGCACGCGGTGCGTCAGGCCAAGCTCCTCGCGAAGAACCTGGTGGCGGTGCTCCGTGGCGAGGCGCCCAAGGAGTACTTCCACAAGAACCTCGGGGCCGTGGCCGGTCTCGGCCTGTACAACGGCGTCTTCCAGTCCGGCAAGATCGCCCTCAAGGGCTTCATCGCCTGGGTCGCGCACCGCGGGTACCACGGACTCGCGATGCCGACGTGGGAGCGCAAGTGGCGCGTGCTGTGGGGCTGGTGGAACAACCTGTGGCTCGGCCGCGACCTGGTCAACCTCGAGACCGTGCAGAACCCGCGCTACGTGTTCGAGGAGTTCGCGGCGCGTCCGCGTCCGGCGGCACCGGCCGACGCGGCCCCGGCGGCTGCTCCGGCGAAGTCGGCTCCGGCCGCGAAGGGGGCTCCCGCCGCGGAGACCCCGGCCGATGTGAAGCCCGCTCCGAAGAAGGCGGCGGCGAAGAAGCCCGCCGCGAAGGCTTCGGCGACAGCGGAGACCGCGCCCGTCAAGTGACGACGACACCGAACGGCCCCGTACGCGAATGCGTGCGGGGCCGTTCTCGTTCCGGGCCGGACGTATGAGGGTGGAGACGCCGCAAGAGTTGGCCACGTAACATGTCAGATTGTACGCTTTCCGGGAGCGTGGACAAGGCCGTGTGGGCGGCCGTGTGGATCGTGCGCGATGCGAGGAGACCAGGTGGCGACGCGGAGTGGGGGTTCGATGCCGACGCTCAGCGTCTCGATCCGCGCCCTGCCGGGGCTCGAGAACCGGGCGGTCGCCCTGGCGCACGAGCTCCGCAGCGCTCCCGTCCAGATCGTCTCCGACGGGATCGAACCGTCGGCGCGTCGCGGTTCCCCGCGTCCCGTCTGGCAGCCGTGGAGCCGCCGGGCGACTCATCATCTCGTGCTCTCGGGTGACGTGGACGCGCATCCGGCGCTTCTCGCTCAAGTCCGCGACGCGGTGAGGCGTCAGCCCGCCGCGGTGCTGAGCTTCTTCTCGGGGTGGGACACCTACGCGTCGCACGCGGTGCGGATCGCTGCCTTCGCCGGGCGGCCGTGGGTCGCCCCGCCGGGGAAGACGGCGTCCGTCGTCGCCACCGTTCTGCCGGTCGCGGTCGCCGCCGAGCTCGCCGCCGCCGACGACAGCGCTCCCGTCGACGATGGGGAAGCGCTGTTCCGAGTCATCCGATCCCGCGGCCTGTCCCACTTCGCCAGCAACCCCAGCCTCGTGCAGGTCGCCGACCTCCGCCCGGATGGCGCGGGGGCGGCGCGAGCAGAGCGCGCGACAGCGTTCCTTCCGACGGCGGAGGCACCGGCGGCGTGGTGGGCAGGGGATCCGCTTCCCACACCGATGCAGATCCCGGCGATCCATGTGAGCGACGGCGAGCCGGTGTCATACGAGGCGCCCCTGGACGGAGATGATCGCTGGCGCATCCGGTCGAGGCGGGCGATCCCCGCTCCGCACTCGCGGCGGCTCACCCGCATCATCCGCGACCGCCTGCTGTGCACCGAGGTCGCCCGCAGCGATCTGCGTGCCGCGGCGTCGCTCCTGGGCGCGGCCTCGGTGCTGTGCGATCAGCTCCTGCTCGCGGCGCGCGCGGGGTCGCCTCCGGAGGGCTTCGGGGAGCTGAGCGCTCGGGAGTCCGCCGGGACGCTCCCCCTCGGGGCGCTGGGACGCACGGTCGCGGCGCTCTCGGAGGACGGCGGGCGCACCGAGGTGCATGCGGCGTTCCTCGCCATCCGCGACGACGTGCTCGAGGTGCTCGACGATCTCGGCTGAGCGGGCAGTGGAGAGGATCCATAGCCCTGCCCGCTAGGGTTTCGAAGTGCAAGGGGAGTACTCCCGTCTGCAGCGTCGTCGTCACTACGGACATGACATCGTGTCCCGGCCCGCTGGCCCTTCCGGGCGGAGGAGACCTTGGCACCCGTTCGCGGGCTGCCCGGAGACCCCTGCCGATGCTGGACGTCGACCCTCCCGGTGGCCCGCCCCACGAAGGGATCACCATGGGAAAGCTCTCCCGACTCATCCGCCTCGCCTCCGACGCGCTCGACACGGGCGGCGCGACATCCTCGCGGCGGCCCGGGGACACGGGGCGGGAGTCCACCGATTGGGGCGGAATGATCCGCGGTGCGGTCGACCAGGTGCGCGGCACCCGCGACGCCTCGCCGTCCGCCGCACGACCGGGCGACCCGTACGCGCCGCCGCCCGCGCACGACGCGACCGCCCGTCGCGACCAGGACCGGACACGACCCGCGGGGGCCTTCGCGTCGCCGCCCGCACCGCACCACGGCGGATCCGCGCTCTCCCCGCAGGATCGTGCCGCGATCGCCCGGTACGACTACCTGATGCAGACGGCCGATCCTCAGCGCATCGAGCAGCTCCACCGCGAGGCGTTCGCGCGGCTCACCCCGCAGCAGCGCGAGGTCGTGGCGGCGCGCATGCAGCAGGAGCTCCCCGCGGGTGAGCGGCCGCGGTCGTCCGCCCCCGACGATCTGGCCAGGGCGGCCGGGCGGGCCGAGGC
>NZ_SSDM01000172.1:0-4918 GCF_004794375.1 Microbacterium sp. K35
GGGGGTACGGCGCCGTCTTCGCGGGAGCCGTACCCCCAGCGGAGCGCGACCAGCCCCGGCGCGAACCCCGAGCGCACGGTGGTGGCCGTGCGGTTCGCGGGGGGCAGCGGCACGATCTCCTCCTCGCCGCCGACCATCGTGACCTCTTCGATCCAGGTGGGCGACGGCGACCGCGCGAAGTCCACGTGCAGGAGCAGCTCGGGCGTGCGGTACATGCTCGCGTAGGTCACGAGCCGGTCGCGCGGGTAGGGGAGCGGGTAGTGCAGGGTGAACTCGATGAGCGCGGACTGCCGCTGCTCGGGCGGATCGTCGACGGCGAGGAGCATGCCGAACGCCATGCGGGAGGAGTGCGCGTGGCGCTGCACCACGCGGCACCCGGTCACCGCGGTCAGCTCGGGCCACACGTCGGTCGGCACCCCGGGAAGGTCGATGTACGGGATGAGGCCGGCCCGTCCGCTGGGGGGCCGGAGGATCGCGCGGTAGTGGATGGTGTCGACGAGGCCGTGCGCGTCGGTGGTGCAGACCGCGTGGACGGAGTGGGTGTTGAACGACGCCGCGGGGTCGATGCCGAGCGCGCGGAACGTGTCGAGGATCGGCCCCTCCCTCGTCCAGTCCTCGCAGGGTGCCCGCGGCTTGGGTGGACGTCCGGCGCGGCGGCTGTGTCCGATGCGTCGCTGCAGGGTGCCGCTGTCGAGCAGGAGCAGCGTCTCGAGCTCCTCGACCGCCGCGAGCGAGCAGACCCCCTCGGGTTGCCGCGTGCCGTTCTGCCAGCAGCTGAGGGTGGCGATCGAGACGGGGTTCCCGTGTCGTCGGAGCCGATCGCTCAGCTGCGCGAGGGACGTGCCGCGGGCCGCGATGGCCTCCCGCAGTGTCTCGGCGAACCCGGCGACGGGAGCGGGTGGCGACGGATCGAGGTGCATGAGGCCTCCTGATCGGGGGGTCGTCCCACCCATGACACCAGATCAGACATCAGATGTCGAGAGTTCGTTGCCGCATCCCGACCTGCGCGCCGCCGGCCGGGCGGGTCAGGTGGCGTTCCACAGGTCGCGGTAGTACGCCATCCGCTCCCGGTCGGGTTCGAGGCCGTACGCCTCGACGAGGGCGTCTTCCCACCCCGGGCCGTAGTTCCACCCGGTGCTCATGGCGGCCACGGCGATGTCGGCCCAACGGTCGGCGACGCCCAGCTGCGCGAGGTCCACGTGCGCGAGCCACCGGCCGTCCGCGCCGATCAGGGTGTTCGGGCAGCAGGCGTCGCCGTGGCTCACCACCGCGCGGTCGATCGGCGGCGGAGTGCGCAGCGACTCCGGCACCACGATGCCCCGGCGCTCCGCGTTCGCGATGCGCGACGGCACGCTCCACTCCCACGGGCACTCGGCCACGGGCAGCGCGTCGTGCAGCGCCCGCAGCGCCTCGCCCACCGCGCGCACAGCGGTCGCGGGCCCGGCCGTCCACCGGGGATCCACGGCGCTCAGACCGTCGAGGGCCGCCGTCACCAGCCACTCGTGCGTCTCGTCCTCGCCGCTGTCCAGCACGGTCGGCACGCTGATCCACCGCGCGGCCCAGCGCATTCGCTCGGCCTCGTCGCGCAGCGTGGACTCGAGGTTGCGCGGACCCCACTTGATGTAGAACGGCTCGCCGACGCCGGTCGCGCGGAACGTGAGACCGCCGTCGTCGTTCCGCCAGACGCAGACGAGGTCTGCTCCGCGGGACAGCTCGCGCACCCGGTCGGGGACGACGACGGACTCGGCGGGGATCGTCATGCTCCCATCCTGCCGGACGCGCGGACGCTCAGGGCCGACCGGTCGCGCGAGGAGCGGACGCCGTCTCCAGACCGGCGGTGTCGTAGGCTCGCCTCGACGCCGTCCCCTCACGCCCGGTCGCACCGGCACCACCGCGGCCCGGGTTCGTCCTGGAACCAGGAACCACCTAGGCTGGGACTGCGTTTCAGGCATGTCGCACGACGTTCGAAGGAGAACCTCACATGCAGATCAGCGGACAGGGCGCCCTCGTCACCGGAGGGGCGTCGGGCCTCGGGCTCGCCACCGCGCGTCGCCTCGCGGCGGCCGGAGCCCACGTCACGATCATCGACCTCCCCTCCTCGGCGGGTGCCGAGATCGCGGAAGAACTGGGCGGGATCTTCGTGCCCGCCGATGTCACGAGCGTCGACGAGGTCGCGGCCGCGGTCGCCGCCGCACAGGCCGCCGCCCCGCTGCGCGTGGTGATCAACTGCGCCGGTATCGCCCCGCCCGCCAAGGTGCTCGATCGCGAGGGCAACCCCGCGGTGCTCGCCGACTTCGAGCGGATCGTGCGCATCAACCTCGTCGGCACCTTCAACGTCATCTCGCAGGCCGCGGCCGTGATCGCGAAGAACGAACTGCACGACGAGGAGCGCGGCGTCATCGTCAACACCGCCAGCGTCGCGGCGTTCGACGGTCAGATCGGGCAGCCCGCGTACTCCGCGTCGAAGGGCGGCGTGCACGCCATGACCCTCCCGATCGCTCGCGAACTCGCCCGACACGGCATCCGCGTGTGCACCATCGCCCCCGGCATCATGGAGACCCCGATGCTGGTGGGGCTGCCGCAGGAGGCGCAGGACTCGCTCGGCCAGCAGGTGCCGTTCCCCGCCCGCCTCGGCCGACCGGACGAGTACGCCGCCCTCGCGCAGCAGATCGTCGAGAACGGCTACCTCAACGGCGAGTCCATCCGCCTCGACGGCGCCATCCGCATGGCACCGCGCTGACCACCCGCCCCCGAAGGAGAACCCATGTCACTCGCCGGCAAGACCATCCTCATGTCGGGCGGCAGCCGCGGCATCGGCCTCGCGATCGCGCTGCGCGCCGCCGCCGACGGCGCCAACATCGCCATGCTCGCCAAGACCGACACCCCGCATCCGAAGCTCGAGGGCACCGTGCACACCGCGGCCGAGCAGATCCGCGCGGCCGGCGGTCAGGCGCTGCCGATCGTCGGCGACGTGCGCGAGGACGACGACATCACCGAAGCGGTCATGAAGACGCAGGGCGAGTTCGGCGGCATCGACATCGTGATCAACAACGCCAGCGTGATCGACCTGTCGCGCTCGCTCGACCTCTCAGCGAAGAAGTACGACCTGATGCAGGACGTCAACGTGCGCGGGACGTTCATGCTGTCGCGGGCGGCCGTGCCGATCCTGAAGGACGCCGAGAACCCGCACATCCTGTCGCTCTCGCCGCCGCTGAACCCCAGCCCGAAGTGGCTCGGGGCGCACACGGGTTACACGCTCGCGAAGTTCGGCATGACCATGGTCACGCTCGGGCTCGCGGCCGAGTTCGCGCGCGACGGCATCGCCGCCAACACGCTGTGGCCCCGCACGACCATCGCGACCGCTGCCGTACAGAACCTCCTCGGGGGCGACAGGGTGATGGCCGCGAGCCGCACGGCCGACATCTACGCCGACGCCGCCTACGCGGTGCTGTGCCGGCCGGCCGCGACCACCACGGGGCAGTCGCTCATCGTGGAGGACGTGCTGGAGGCCGAGGGCGTGACCGACTTCTCGCGCTACGCCGCCGTGCCCGGCACCCCCGACAGCGCCCTGTTCCCGGACATCTTCCTCGACTGACCCGGTCCGCGGGGGATCAGAAGAGCAGGTAGAGCGCGCCGAGGATCGTGAGCGCGATCACGATGCGGTCGAACACCCGTTGATCGAGCCGTCGTGCCACGCGCAGTCCGAGGAGGGCGCCGAGCACCACCAGCGGCGCGAGCAGCGCGTCCGTCAGCAGCACCGGCGCGGTGAACAGTCCGATGCCGGCGAGGAACGGCACCTTGATCACGTTGATGATCGCGAAGAACCAGGCCGAGGTGCCCAGGAACACCTGGACCGGGGTGCGCGTCGCCAGGAAGTACATCGACATCACGGGTCCGCCGGCGTTGGCGACCATCGTCGTGAAGCCGCCCAGGGTGCCGTAGGCGCCGGCGAGCACGAGTCCGCCGCGGGGCGTGACCGTCGTCTCGACGCGCGACTGCCGCCATCGTCGCCACAGGGTGACGGCGATCATCAGCAGCAGGATCACGCCGATCGCGCGCCGCACCACGTCGTCGCCGGTCAGGGCGAGGAAGGCGAAGCCGAGCAGCAGTCCGGCGATGACGGCGGGGGCGAGTCGCAGCAGTGTCGGCCAGTGGGCGTGCCGACGGTAGGCGAGGAGCGCGAACACGTCGCCCACCATGAGCAGCAGCAGCGTGGCCGCGGTCGAGGTGCGGGCGGGCAGCACCGCGGCGAACAGCGCGATCGCGAGGATGCTGCCGCCGGGCAGCGCGGTCTTGGAGATGCCGATCACGACCGCGGCCAGGCCGAGCGCCGCCCAGGCCCACGCGTCGACCGCCATCACCGGCGCAGCTCGTCCGCGATGTCTTGGAAGCCGCGGGCGGTCGCGAGGTCGAGCGGCAGCACGCCGTCGCCGTCGCGGATGGTCGGGTCGGCGCCGCCGTCGAGCAGGGCGCGCACCACGGCGACGTAGCGCCCCGAGCCGTCACCGAGCACGATCGCCTCGTGCAGCGCCGTCCACCCCAGGTTGTTCACGTGGTCGGGGTCGACGCCCGCATCGAGCAGGATCTGCACGGTGTCGAGCAGTCCGCGCTCCGACGCGGGGATGAGGGCGGTGCCGCCGAAGCGGTTGGTGCTGGTGAGGTCGGCGCCGTTGTCGAGGGTGAGGCGCAGGATCTCGTCGTGACCGCGGGCACCCGCGTACAGGTAGGCCGAGTCCTGGATGTCGTCTTTCGCGTTCACGTCGGCACCCGCGGAGATCAGCGCGCGGGCGGCCTCGACGTGGTTCGCCTTGGTGGCCGCGACCAGTGCGGTCATGCCGCCCTCGCCGCGGGCCTCGATGTCGGCACCGGCGTCGAGCGCAACCCGGACGTCGGCGGCGTCACCGCGGGCGGCGGCGTC
>NZ_SSDM01000173.1:0-6239 GCF_004794375.1 Microbacterium sp. K35
GCCGCCCACGCCCCCGGCCTGATCGCCGACGCCGCCGCGGTCGCGGGCGGCGACTGGTGGTTCGGCAACCTGCACAAGTGGCCCTGCGCCCCCCGCGGCTCGGCCCTGCTCGTCACGGCAGCACCCGACCGCGACGAGCTGTGGCCGCTGATCGACTCGTGGGCCGCCCGCGAGCCCTACCCCGGGCGCTTCGACACCCAGGGCACGATCGACGCCACGACGTACCTGGCCACCCCCACCGCGATCGAGTTCATCGAGGCCGAGTTCGGGTGGGAGCACGCCCGCGCCGCGATGGCCGAGCGCGCCGACGCCGGGGCCGAGCTGATCGCCGAGGCGCTGCGCCCGTACGGCGACGAGGACCCGCTCACCCCGCTGCCCTCCCCCGTGCCGTCCATGCGCCTGATCCGCCTGCCGCTCGGGCTCGGCGCGACGCGCGAGGAGGCCGACGCGCTGCGCATGGACCTGCTCGACGAGGTCGGCGTGGAGACCGCCTTCACGAGCTTCCGCGGGGTCGGCTACTTCCGCCTCTCCGCGCACCTCTACACCGAGGCGTCCGACGTCGAGGCGTTCGTCGAGCGCTGCATCCCCGCGATCCTGCGCCGCGCCGGCATCCGCCCCACCGACGCCCTCATCCTCCCCTGACCACCCGCACGACCCGACCCACCCGAAACACACCCACCCATCCCCCACCGAGAGGCACATCGTGAAGAACAAGATCTTGACGACCGCAGCGGGAGTCGGCACCGTCGCCGTCCTCGCACTCACCGGCTGCTCCGGAGGCTCCGGCTCGTCCGGCGGCGACGGAGACGTCACCCTCCAGATGGTCGAGAGCCTGACGAACCCGGCGCGCACCGAGCTCATCCGCGGGCTCCTCGACGAGTTCGAGAAGGAGAACCCCGACATCACGGTGAACCTGGTCTCGCCGCCCACCGAGCAGGCCGATCAGAAGATCCAGCAGATGCTCCAGTCCGGCAAGGGCGTCGACGTGCTCGAGGTGCGCGACATCACGGTCGGTCCGTTCGCCAACAACGGCTGGCTGTACGACCTCGGCCCCGACCTGAAGAAGTGGGACGGCTGGGACGCGCTGACCGACAACGCCAAGTCCGCCGGCGTCGCCGAGGACGGCAAGAGCTACTTCGTCCCGTACGGCTTCTACGGCCTGTCGCTGTTCTACCGCACCGACCTCGTGGAGGAGGCGGGCTTCGACGGTCCCCCGCACAGCTGGAAGGACCTGCTGGAGCAGGCGTCCGCGATCCAGGATCCGTCGAACAACATCTACGGCTACGCGTTCCGCGGCGGCCAGAACGCCAACAGCAACGTGGTGGCCGCGATCGAGGCCTACACGATCGACGGGCTCGACACGGAAGATGCGTTCCTCATGGAGGACGGCTCGACGATCTTCGCCGCTCCCGAGGCGCAGGATGCGGTCGACGACTACTTCGACCTCTTCAAGGAGGCGTCGCCGCCGTCCGCCGTCTCCTGGGGCTACCCCGAGATGGTCGCCGGCTTCACGAACGGCACCACGGCCTTCCTGCTGCAGGACCCCGAGGTGATCGCGACCGTGCAGGACTCCTCGCTCACCGAAGACCAGTGGGACACCGCTCCGCTGCTCGTCGGCCCCTCGGGCAAGGCCGCGCAGCCGCTCGCCGTCGCCGGCTGGGGTGTCGCGAAGAACAGCGAGCACACCGAGGCGGCGGTGAAGCTGGTCGAGTTCCTGTCGTCGGCCGAGCCCGCGACCGAGTTCGCCCAGGCCAACAGCCTCGTGCCGATCATCGCCGCCGCGGCCGACGACGAGTTCTACTCCACGGGCCCCTGGACCAGCTACGTCACCATGACCGAGGACCCGGACACCTACGTCAACGTGCGCCAGCCGCGCGGCGTGAGCTGGTGGACCGAGTGGATCCAGAAGTCCGACCAGGACGTGCAGAGCGTGCTGCTCGGCACCATGTCGACGAAGGACCTGCTCGCCTCGTGGGATGCGTTCTGGACCGAGAAGTACGCCGCGGAGAAGGGCTGACCCGTGGCCCGCACCATCCGTGAAGGGGGCTCCGTCGGCACTGCCGGCGGGGCCTCCCCGGCACGCGGACGGCGTCGGCCGTTCCGCGGCCGTCACGCCCTGACGCTGCTGGCGTTCCTCGCCCCGGCGATCGTTTTCGTCTGCTGGTTCACCTACTGGCCCATGCTGCAGGGCGCCCGCATGGCGTTCCACGACTGGAACCTGTGGGACCTCACGTCGACCCCGTTCGTCGGCTTCGACAACTTCCTCGCCGTGTTCCGCGACCCGGCGTTCCCGACCGTGGCGTGGAACTCCGTGCTGTGGGTGGTCGGCTCGCTCGTGCCCCAGCTCGTCATCGGCTTCCTCATCGCGCTGGCCCTGCGCAAGCGGTTCCGCTTCCGCGGGCTCTACCAGGCGCTGGTGTTCTTCCCGTGGGCGGTGTCGGGCTTCCTCATCGGCATGCTGTTCCGCTGGATGTTCAACGCCGAGTTCGGCGTGGTCAACGACCTGCTCATGAAGGCCGGCCTCATCGACGCCCCGCTGCCCTGGCTGGCCGACCCGAAGCTGGCGATGTTCGCCGTCATCGTCGCGAACATCTGGTACGGCGTGACGTTCTTCGCGATCATGATCCTCGCGGCACTCCAGTCGGTGCCCGACGAGATGCTGGAGGCGGCGAGCCTCGACGGCGCCGGCAAGGTGCGGCAGCTGTTCTCGATCATCATCCCGTACATCTCGATGACGCTGCTGCTGACGATCCTGCTGCGCGTGATCTGGATCTTCAACTTCCCCGACATCATCTACGCGATGACGAACGGCGGCCCGGCCAACCAGACCCACATCATCACGACGTGGATGATCAACTACACGCAGCAGGGCAACTACGGCATCGCGAGCGCCATCGGGCTCATCGTCGTGGCGTTCCTCATGGTGTTCTGCGCCTTCTATCTGATGGCGATGCGGAGGGTGCAGCGATGACCATCACCTCGACCACCCGGACCGGTTCCTCGATCACCGAGACCCGTCGGATCACGGTGCCCGACCCGAAGGCCGCTCCGCGACCGAGGCCGCGGGTGACCGTCGGCGGTGTCGTGCGCGTGGTCGGGCTGGCCCTGTGGCTCCTGATCACGCTGTTCCCGCTGTACTGGATCACGCTCACCGCGTTCAAGTCGCCGGGGACCATCAACCGCTTCCCGATCGAGTACTGGCCGAGCGAGCCCTCGTTCGACAACTTCACGAGCCTGTTCGAGAAGAGCTCGTTCGGGGTCTTCCTGGCCAACTCGGCGATCGTGGCGGTGTCGGCCGGAGCCGTCGCGACGCTCATCGCCCTGCTCAGCGCCTACGTGCTCGCGCGCTTCGAGTTCCGCGGCAAGGGGGCGATCCTCATCGCGTTCCTGCTGACGCAGATGATCCCCGCGTTCATCGCCCTCGGCCCGCTGTACTCGATGATGACCGACCTGGGCCTCGTCGACACCAAGCCCGGACTCATCCTCGTCTACATCGCGATCTGCATCCCGTTCTCCACCGTGATGCTGCGCGGCTTCTTCGAGAACGTGCCCGACGCGCTGGAGGAGGCGGCGATGATCGACGGCTGCTCGCGCCTGGGGGCCCTGTTCCGGGTGCTGGTGCCGGTCATGACGCCCGGCATCATCGCGGCGTTCATCTTCAACTTCGTCAACTGCTGGAACGAGCTGTTCCTGTCGGTCGTGCTGATGAACACCGACGCGAACCGCACCGTGCCCTCGGCGCTGAACGGCTTCATCTCCACGTTCAACATCGACTGGGGCTCCATGTCGGCCGCGGCCGTGCTGACGATCCTGCCGACCATGGTGATGTTCGCCCTCGCCAGCCGCTGGATCGTGCAGGGCCTGACGGCCGGCGCCGTGAAGGAGTAGCCCGCGCGCGGACGAAGGCCCCCTCTCGCTGATCGCGGGAGGGGGCCTTCGCCTGCCCCGGTCAGACCAGGCGGGACTTCGGGGACACGGAGTACGTGTGCTCGGCGTCGCGGTTCACCGTGTCGCCCAGGGCCTCGTCGATCGCGGACAGCGTGTCGGCGTCGAGCGTCACGCCCGAGGCCTTGACGGTGTCGGCGAGCTGCTCGGGCCGGGAGGCGCCCACCAGGGCCGCCGCCACGTTGGGGTTCTGCAGCACCCACGCGATCGCGAGCTGCGGCATCGTGAGCCCCGCCTGCTCGGCGATCGGCTTGAGACGCTGCACCGCGGTGAGGATGTCGTCCTGCAGGAAGCTCTGGATGAACCCGGCCCCGGAGTTCTGGTCGGTCGCGCGCGAGCCCTCCGGCACCGGCTGCCCCGGCAGGTACTTGCCGCTGAGCACGCCCTGCGCCATCGGCGACCACACGATCTGCGAGATGCCCAGCTCCTCCGACGCGGGCACGACCTTGCCCTCGATCACGCGCCACAGCATGGAGTACTGCGGCTGGTTCGAGATGAGCTGGATGCCGAGCTGCGTCGCCAGCGCGTGACCCTCGCGCAGCTGCTCGGCCGTCCACTCCGAGACGCCGATGTAGAGCGCCTTGCCCTGCCGCACGACGTCGGCGAACGCCTGGAACGTCTCCTCCAGCGGGGTCTCGTAGTCGAAGCGGTGCGCCTGGTACAGGTCGACGTAGTCGGTGCCGAGGCGCTTCAGCGAGCCGTTGATCGACTCCATGATGTGCTTGCGGCTCAGGCCGGTGTCGTTCGGGCCCTTCGGGCCGGTCGGGAAGTAGACCTTCGTGAAGATCTCGAGCCCTTCGCGGCGCTGGCCCTCGAGCGCCTTGCCGAGCACGACCTCGGCCGCCGTGTTGGCGTATGTGTCGGCGGTGTCGAACGTGGTGATGCCGGCGTCGAGCGCCGCATGGACGGTCTTGACGGCCGCGTCGTCTTCGACCTGTGAGGCGTGCGTGACCCAGTTGCCGTAGGTGATCTCCGAGACCTTGAGACCACTGTTGCCGAGATAGCGATAGTTGACCATGGATCAACGCTAGTCCCGGCGGCGGACGCTCAGGCCGGTCGGCCGAGGGATTCCCGATACTCGCCCCACGCCGCGCCAAGGCGGCGCACCCCTTCCGCGAGCACGTCGTCGGGCGCCGTGAAGGGCAGGCGCACGTGGTCGTCGGGGGCCGTGGGGGACGCGGCGAAGGCGGCGGTGCCGGCGATCGAGACGCCGTGGGTCGCCGCGACGCGGGCGAGAGCCGACGCGGACCCCCGGGGCAGCGCGGCCCACAGCGCCAGTCCGCCCCGCGGCGCCACGTACGTCCAGTCGGGCAGGTGCTCGGCCATCAGGTGCTCCAGCAGCCGCAGCCGCTCCCGGTGCACGCGGCTGTTGGCCCGCCGCAGCTCGTCGGCGTGCGCGATGAGGTCGAGCGCGAGCAGCTGACCGGGCACGCTCGTGGACTGGTCGGCGAGCTGCCGGGCGCCGCGCAGACGCCGCACCAGCACCGGGTCGGCACGCAGCCACCCGATCCGCAGCCCCGCCCAGGCCCACTTCGACACCGACTCGACGACCATCACGGGGGCGTCCGGCCGCTCCGAGGCGAGCGTGGGCGGCACGACCCCGTCGAACGAGATCCCCGCGACGACGCGGTCCTCGATCACCGGCACACCGTACTGCGCGGCGAGCTCGGCCACGCGGTGCCGGGCCGCGGCGGGCAGGCGCGTGCCCGTGGGGTTCTGGTGGTGCGGGTTGAGCGCCACCAGCACGGGGCGCAGCCGGGCCATCGCCTGCTCCAGCGCGACCACGTCGAGGCCGTCCGCGCCCATCGGCACCCCCTGGACGGTGCCGCCGCGCAGCCCCACGCTGTCGGTCACCCCGGGCCAGGTGATCTCCTCCGCGAGCACGATGTCGCCCGGCTCGACGAGCGCGTTCACCACGAGGCTGATCGCCTGCTGCGCGCCGTGCGTCACCAGGATCTGCTCGGGCGTGGTGGGCGTGCCCTCCGCGCGGTACATCTCGGCGATCAGCTCGCGCAGCACCGGGAGCCCTGCGGGGTCGGTCTCGGGCAGCAGCGCGAGGTCGAGACGCGGCTGATGGTCGCGGATCAGCTGCACGCCGAGCTCCGGGATCTGCGGCACCGTGCGCAGCAGGTCGATCGTGTTCGGCACCGCGGAGAACAGGGCCTCGCCGCGACCGGGACGCGCAGGGGCGGTGGGGGCACCCGTCCCCGCCACGCGGGTGCCGCTCCCCTGCCGCCGCTCCACGAGCTCCTGCTCCGCGAGCACGGCGTAGGCGGAGACGACCGTGCCGCGGA
>NZ_SSDM01000174.1:0-2335 GCF_004794375.1 Microbacterium sp. K35
GCCGACGCGCCCACGGCGAACGCGCCCAGCACGCCGGCGCCGGCAACGGCGACCACACCGAGGAGGAGCCGACCGGGCGTGCGCACGGCTCCGATCGCGTCGCTGCGCAGCACCACGACCGCGGACCATCGGTGCGGCCGCACGGCACGAAGCCGTCGACCGACCCGCGGGGGAGTCCGGTAGACCGCGGCCGCGGCCCCGAAGTCCATCCCCGTCGCCCGCACGGTCGCCGAGTCCCAGCGCAGCGACTGGGCGAGCAGGTCGGTGAGCTCCAGCCGATCCAGCAGCATCGGCACCGTCGCGGACAGCCCGGTGGCCAGCGCGCTCAGCGCGACCAGCGCGGCGAGCGCGGAAAGTGCGTCGCCGGCGGGGAACGCGAGCCCGGCCCAGCCCCAGGGCGTGAACGGCCGCAGACCCGGTGTGGCCGTGGTCGCGGCGCCGAGGGCGACGACCGCCGCCGCACCCGGCAACGCCGCGCGAGGAAACACCTGGCCGATCAGCCACAGGATCGTCGCGATGACGCCGACCAGCGCGCCCGCCACGACGAACACGGTGACATCGAGCATCCCGGTTCCATGGCTCGCGGCCACGGCAAGGCCCACCATCGCCGCCGACGCGGTGGTCAGGGTCGCGACGACGACGCCGGCCCGCAGCACCGGACCACGGAACACGTCCGCGCGGGCGAGCTCGGCGGAGGCGAGGGCATGCGTCAGGAACGGTGCCCGCAGTGCCGGTCCCCTCTTCGGGCCACAGAGCAGGGCCCCGCCCCACAGCCCGGCGACGATCGCGACGGTCGCGCCAGGCGCTTCGCCCGAGGTGAGCGCGAGCGTCGCCTGCGGACCGGTCAGACCCAGCCACGCCGCGCGGACGAGGGGGACGACCGCCACCAGCGCCACCAGGAGCCCGAGGTACGCGGCGTACGCGTGGTCGGCGCGGGTGCGGGCGCTCCGAGAACGCCAGACCCGCACGGCCGCGGTGACGCGGGTGCTCACGCTGCCGCGTCCAGCCAGAGCGTCTGGTCGGCGATCGCCTCCGCGAGCGTGGGGCTGTGCGTCGACACGACCACGGCGGCACCGTCGGCGCGGCGCGCCCGCAGCACGCCGATCATCGTCTCCAGATGCTCAGGGTCGAGGCGCTGCTCCGGCTCGTCGAGGATCAGCACCTCGAACGGCCGCGCGAGCACGAGCGCGATGCCGAACAGCTGCGTCTGACCGGACGACAGCTCGTGGGGGAAACGTTGCTCGAGGGGGGTGAGCCCGAGCTCGGCGAGCACGCGCCGCGCCTGCTCCGCGGCGCCGGCGGCATCGGCCGTCCACGTCGTCGCCACCAGGAGGGCGTGCTCGAACACCGTGAGGTCGGGCGCGGTCGGCGGCAGGCCGATCATCGCGGCGACGCGGCGGCGGAACCCGGGATCACGCGGCGCCACCGGCTCTCCGTCGATGCGGACACGGCCGTGCGAGGGCATGCGGGTGCCCGCCAGCACGCGCAGCAGCGTCGACTTGCCCGAGCCGTTCGCCCCGCGGATCACCAGCGCGGAGCCCCGCTGCGCGGACACTGTGACGGCCGGGAGGAGGGTCAGGTCGCCCGTGTGCACCGTGACACCGTCCACCTCGATCATGGACACATCCTTTCAGCTGCCCGCCCCCCGAGCGGGGTCCGGGCGGGTCGGCGACGGCGGCGCGCTGAGCCGGCGCGACTCCCGCAGCAGTGTGCGGATCTCGCGGGGGCGGTAGCGCAGGAAGATCCGCTGCGGTCGGGTGCCCCGCGTCAGGGCATCGGTCCCGCCGTCACAGTAGATGACCTGGCCGGTCAGAAAGCGGTTCTCGGCGGACACGGCATGGGCGAGCAGGGCGGCGACGGATGCGACCGGCCCCGGTGCCCCCAGCGGCTGCGGCAGCGCCGTCTCCAGCAGGCGCCGCTCGCGCTCCCAGTTCCGCATCACCAGTTCCGTGGCGATGATCCCCGGTGCGACCGCGTTCACGACAATGCCGCGACCCGCCCACTCCGGCCGCACGGAGGCGGTCCGGATCCACTGGTTGAGAGCGATCTTGCTGGAGCGGTAGAGCTGGCTGCCGCGGCGCGTGCGGATGAGCCTTGCGGCCACGCGCCGCGCGGTCGCCTCATCGCCCCGCAGGCACGCCCGCACCAGTGCCCCGCTCCCGCGGTTCAGCGTCGACGACGAGGACACGACGGCGGCGGCGGGGGCGGCTGACCGGGCGAGAAGCGGCCGCAGGTCCTCCAGGACGGCGACGGCGCCGAAGTAGTTGAGGGCCACGGTCTCCACCCGCGGTGCGCCGATGCCGGCCGCCGCGACGACGCCGTCCACGCGGCCGGC